>NZ_WTKV01000012.1:0-144797 GCF_011378705.1 Pseudoalteromonas sp. SA25
ATGTCCCGTCCTAAAATACGTTGACGGTTTTAATTGAAGGCCAGTAGCTTTTGCTCCTGGCTTTTTTTGTGCACTTGGTTTGGTGTTTTCATTCCCAAACTCAAATGCGGCCTCATTTCATTGTATATTAATATTGATTCTTCGACGAGTTCACGTAGCTCTTTTAGATTTTGGCATTTATAGAGTAAGAACTCCTGCTTCAATATGCCGTTAATACGCTCCGCCAGTGCATTTTGATAGCAGTCATAGCCATCGGTCATTGATGGAATAATGCCATTTTCATTAAGCTTTATTTGATATACCTGCGAGCAATACTGCAACCCTCTATCTGAATGATGAATCGTACTACATTGATACTGACGATTATTGATTGTCATATCTAATGCCTTAACAACATCTGTCGCCTTCATTTCATCACTGAGTTCATAACCCATAATTTTGCGACTATACGCATCAGTTACTAGCGATAGATAGTGAACACCTTGCTCTGATTGAACATAGGTTATATCGCTTACAAAAACCTCTTCTGGCCGCGATGGTTGCACATCTTTTAGCAAGTTAGGATGCTTTTTCATCCAATGTTTACTAAAAGTAGTTTTAATGTAACTACGCTTAGGTTTAACCAATAAACGTTCATTTTTCAAATAACTAAAAAAAGCGTCTCGACCTAAACTTATGCCTCGCTCTATGAATTTTGGTTTAAGTAAAAAATACAACTTTCTTCCACCTAAGCGCGGCATAAAACGTCGTATTTCCAATACCATCGCTTTAACTGGTGCTAGTTCAATAGCACGCAGTTTAGCTCTGCTCTCTCGTTGATATATCGCTTGTCTCGTTATACCAAGCAGCATGCAAGCACGTTCTAAGCTAACTATTTTTTGCTTTTGAAGGCTTCTTGCTCCTTGGCAATATACTTTTTTCGAAGGCTTGTTCCATGCTCAGCGTCAAGGATATTAACCACTTCATTGAGTAACAGGTTACGTAAGTGCTCATCTTCAAGCTCTCGCTCGAGGCGTTTTATTTTTTGAGCGGGACTTTCTTTGGCTTTAGGTGATGTAGGCATAGTTATCTTAGGTGATTGAGTCCAATCCATCTTACCGTGTTTTCTTAACCAAGTAAGCACGGTAGAACGACCTTGTATGCCATAAATTTTTTGGGCTTGTTTATAAGTCATATCGCCTTTTTCTACAGCGTCGACAACTTGTAATTTAAAGCCTAATGAATAATCTCGTTGTGTTCGTTTGATCGGTGTATTATTTGACTTGGTCATAATAAATCCTAAATGTGTAAACACATTTCAGGACGAGACAGCACACATAAAAAAGCCCAGCTTATTATTAAGCTGGGCTTTTAAATGTATTAACTACTGTCTTTGTTAGTCGAGCATATTACGCAGTACATATTGTAAAATACCGCCGTGTTTGTAGTAATCCCACTCTTTAGGGGTATCAATACGTACATCAGCACTCAAGGTTACTTTTTTACCTTCGGCATTTGTAGCAATAACGGTTACTTCATCGGTTTTATCGTACAGGCCATCAATATCAAATTGTTCTTGCCCTGTTAACCCATGTGACTCGTAGCTTTCACCTTCTTTAAATTGCAGAGGTAATACACCCATACCAATTAAGTTAGAGCGATGAATACGTTCATAGCTTTGTGCTACAACGGCTTTAACGCCTAATAAAAGTGAGCCTTTAGCAGCCCAGTCACGAGATGAGCCCGTACCGTATTCCTTACCCGCTAAAATAATGAGTGGAGTATTATTTTTTTGATACTCCATTGCTGCATCATAAATACTCTCTAGCGTATCGCCAGGCTGAGTACGTGTTACGCCACCTTCAGTACCTGGTGCTAGTAAGTTTTTAAGACGAACATTAGCAAACGTACCACGCATCATTACTTCGTGATTACCACGGCGTGAACCGTACGAGTTAAACTGCGCTTTATCTACGCCATTTTCTTGCAAGTATAAACCTGCTGGTGCATCTGCTTTAATAGCACCTGCTGGAGAAATATGGTCAGTGGTTACTGAATCCCCAAGTTTAGCTAAACAACGTGCGCCTTCGATAGTGGGGATACCTGGTGGTTCTACTTTCATACCATCAAAAAATGGTGCTTTTTTAATGTAGGTAGATGCGTCATCCCAATCGTAAAGTTTGCCATCTGGTATTTTAATTTGCTGCCAACGGCTATCGCCTTCGTAAACGTTAGCGTAGCTTTTTTCGAACATTTCTTTAGTTACTGTTTCTTTAACTAGGTCACTTACTTCTTTAACGCTTGGCCAAATGTTTTTAAGGTAAATATCGTTACCGTTAGCATCTTGAGCCAGGGGTTCGTTGTATACGTCAATATCGGTTCTGCCCGCAATGGCGTAAGCAACAACAAGCGGAGGGGATGCTAAAAAGTTCATTTTAACATCTTGGTGAATACGCCCTTCAAAGTTACGGTTACCCGATAAAATAGAGCTCACTACTAATTTATGTTTTTGAATTGCGTCTGATATTTCAGTTGCAAGCGGCCCTGAGTTACCAATACACGTAGTACAGCCGTAGCCAACTAAGTTAAAGCCTAGGCTTTCTAGGTCATCCATCAGGCCTGCTTTTTCTAGGTAGTCGGTAACTACTTTAGAGCCTGGTGCAAGTGATGTTTTAACCCAAGGTTTTACATTAATGCCTAACTGTTTTGCTTTTTTGGCAACCAAACCAGCAGCTAAAATAACACTTGGGTTAGAAGTATTAGTACAGCTGGTAATTGCGGCAATAACACAAGCGCCATCGTTTAACTCAAACTCTTGCCCTTTAAATTTAACCTTGGCGGCGCCCATAAACTGCGCTTCGTTAACTGGTTCATCTGGATTTGTTGTTGGCCCTTCACTTTCAATACGAGCTTGTTCTTCGTCGCTATTATCACGACGAGCCATACGTTCATCTTGAAAGTTTTTTAAATGCTGGCTAATCACTTCACCAGCCTTGTCTAGGGAAATTCTATCCTGTGGTCGTTTAGGGCCTGCAAGGCTTGGTACAACATCACCTAGTTTAAGCTCGAGTGTATCGGTATAGCTAGCTTCGTCACCATCGTTACGCCATAAACCTTGGTGTTTTGCGTAATCCTCAATTACCTTTAGGTGACTTTCGTCGCGGTTTGTTAAGCGAAGGTAGTTAATGGTTTCATCATCAATTGGGAAAATACCACACGTAGCGCCGTATTCTGGTGCCATATTCGCTATGGTTGCTCTATCAGCAAGTGGTAAGTCGGCAAGGCCATCACCATAAAACTCTACAAATTTACCCACTACACCATGGTTACGCAGTATTTCGGTTACCGTTAACACTAAATCTGTAGCGGTAGTACCTTCAGGTAAGCGGCCGCTTAGCTTCATACCGACTACTTGTGGAATGAGTAAGCTAATTGGCTGACCAAGCATGGCTGCTTCAGCTTCAATACCGCCTACACCCCAACCAAGCACACCTAAGCCATTAATCATGGTGGTGTGAGAGTCAGTCCCTACAAGCGTATCTGGGTAAGCGAATTTTTTGCCGTCGCGCTCTTCATTAAAAACAACGCGCGCTAAGTATTCTAGGTTTACTTGGTGAACAATACCGGTTGCTGGTGGCACTACTTTTAAATTATCAAAAGCGGTTTGTCCCCAACGTAAAAATTCATAACGTTCTTTATTTCGGTCGTATTCAAGTTTTGCATTTAAATCAAATGCACCATCATTTCCGTAGCCATCTACTTGTACCGAATGGTCAATAACAAGTTCAGCAGGTGATAACGGGTTTATTTTTGCAGGATCACCACCTAGTTTTTCCATTGCGTCACGCATCGCGGCTAAATCTACAATAGCGGGTACACCGGTAAAATCTTGCATAACAACACGGGCGGGAGTAAAGGCAACTTCAGATGCAGGCTTTGCTTGAGGATCCCAATTAAGAAGGGCTTGAATGTCTTGTTCTTTTATATTTGCGCCATCTTCGTTACGAAGCAGGTTTTCAAGTAATACTTTTAAGGAAAAGGGCAGTCGTTTCGCTTTGTCGCCAAGTCCTTTTAGAGAATGAATATGATATTGCTCACCATTTATTGTGAGCTGATGTTGGGTATCGAAACTATTATTCATTATTTGCCCCTTTATGAATTAGAAAAATATTTTGAAGAGTGACCTCTGTAGTGTTCGAGTTGCAAAGTACATACCAGTGTAAAAAATCGTGTTTAGAGAACGAATTTTATACAGTTAATATAGTAGAGATGATGCTGAAAAGTTTAATTTCAAGAGATGATTTGAAAGAGGTAGGGTCAATAGTTATTTCGACCCTTATTAATTACTGTAACCAACCTTGTTGCTTACCTTTAATACTCAAACAAAGTAAAGCGATGGCAATAATGATTACAAAAATAGGCATAAATACAGCACTTGCACCAAGTAGCTTAATACTGTTTATGACCACAAAATTATAATATTGTTGAATTAAAATAGCGCCGAGCGATAGCGCAAAAGTAGGTGTTGCCAGCGCGTTTTTAGCAATTAAAAACAGACAACCAAAAGTGCTTCCAAATACAGCTATAGCAAATGTAATGGTTGACCAAATAGGAATGTTAGAGTAGGCAGCTTGTTGATCTAGTGGAAGTTTACCTATCATTTCGGGTGTCATCATCATGTGCATAGCAAATGCAATAACGCCAAGTAAGTTCCATACGAGTGCTGCCCATACAACGGGCTTAAACCAATTTTTAGGTGTTTTGACAGACATTTTATAACCTTGTTTTTATTATTATTAACTAGGTTATTAAAGAGTAAAAAGGCCAACTATACAAGTTGACCTTTTTATATAAAAAGAGGGCTTTTAAATGCTTAACCAAACGAAATAGGTCGACGACCTGTTTTATCATCTACTTTTGGTTTTTTAGTTCGCTTACGCTTACTTTTAGCTGGCTGATTTGTTGGTTGTGGTGCAGCTTGCTTTGACTCTGCTTGAGTTTGTACCGCAGGTTTTTCTGCAGGGGTTGCGTCTTCACTTAGCGCAAGTTTAAAAAATTCGCCATCAAATTCTAATACATCGCCACTGTATAATTTTTTCCGCTTTATTGTACAAATTTCATGGTTAACACCCACATAGCCTTCGGTAATTAGGTTTTTAGCTTGGCCGCCACCTTCAACTAAGTTTAGTACTTTTAATAATTTACAGAGCTCAATCGGCTCTTCTTCTAATTCTATTTCTATGTATTCTTCGTTCATATTTGCTCTCGGTGGGGTAACGCACAAGCTGTAGTATAAAGGCTTGCAGCTACTTTTGCACCAAAGCAAGTGACTTTCGCTAATTGTAATACGTAAATAGCTATGAAATTTTTTATGTATTTTATCTGTCTTTAAAAAAACTGAAGCAATTGAAGAGTAACCTTTGCAGCAGTTAATTTTACGTATGGCCTGCTAATTGCTAAAACTTTGGCGGATTAAATAGTTTTCATTAAATGGAGTAGGAAATGGGCGTAAGATTGGCAATGAAAAAAGAGCTAATGGGATTAGACAATTCAGGTATGTTAACTGCTGACGATGTTAGAGAGCACCTTGCTAATTCTGTAAAAAAGCAAGCTGATCAAGATGAGCGCGGTTTTTCTGTAATTTCAAAGTTCAATGATACCCATAGCCGTTTAGTTAGTGGTGATGCCACGAGAAAAACAAAACTCGAGTTTGAACGTCATCGTTTATTTAAAGAAGTTTTATATACTCGCAAAAGTGTTGATGCTTGGTTAGATAGCCAAACAAATTAAATTGCTATAAATAGTTACCTTTAATAGACTACAAGCGTAATCAAAAGGGGTAACTATGAAAAATGGAATTTTAATGTGTGTGTTGGCATTACCATTAGCTGCGTGCCAACAACCTACCGTGTATGTATTTAGTGAAAACTTGCAAGATGAACAGAGCAATCAGCTCGATGCTGCGCTAAAAGCACAATCGCTCCCTTATGAATATGTACCGCTGGCAATCCCATCAGAGTTTGGTGAGGCTACATTACTCTTATCAAGTGACAAAATTTACCCAAAAGAGACTGAGCAGTTAGCTACTATTATGCAGGGGCTAGGTTACGAGCCACAAGTTAACTATACAACGCGTTCAAATCATTTTTATGGTGATGGCAATATAGGCTTTTATCTAAAAAATGCAGTGGCGGGTACAACCTTTGTTATGCCTAAAAAGTTACGAACAACTCAATGCAGCGAAGACAAGTACAATGATTTACTCGTCACATTTACAAATAAATATGCTGACTTTACCTTACACAGTGGCGCTGTTGTAAGGTTAGGTTGGGAGTTTTTGTACGGTTACGTTGTCATTTATTATAAAACCTATTCGCAAACATATCGCCACTCGCAACCACTTATAAATACGCCCTTTGGCGCCAAACCATCCGATACTTACAGGTTTACAGCTCACGTTAATAACCCCAGCTGGCTTGATTGCTCACTACAAATTATTTATATGGACTGAACTAACCGTGAGTTTCTATATGCTCGCTTAGTTTGGCAATGCGCAGACTCATACCTTCTATAATTCGGTCTTTAATTTTTTCGCGGATAACATTCGGCAAACGGGTGAGTGCTTCTGGGGTAATAGCGAGGACTATACTGTCGGTTTTAGCGCGAGCACTGGTGCTTCGTTCTCGGTTATTTATAAAGGCACCTTCACCTATAAATTCACCGGGCTCTATAGTGCCAAGTTCTAGCAAATGATTATGTTTAAATACTAATAACGCGCCGCTAAGTACAATGTACAAACGTTTGTCGTTATCGTATTGCTTAAATAAAAATTGATGCTGGCTTACTAAATATAACAGGCCGAACGACTCTAATAAGACTTGGCGCTCGCTGAGCGTAAATTCTTTAAAAAAGTGCAGCCTGTTTATAATTTCCATTTGTTTGAATAATGGAATATGTTCGATTAGCTTCATCAATAACCAAATGTGTTAAAAGCGTTTAATCAGCTAATATTGCGCTCTTTTAATTTTCGGGTCAACGTGTTGCGTCCCCAACCAATTTTTATAGCAGCATCTTGCTTATGACCAGAACAATTAGCCAGTGCGGTTTTAATTAAGCGAGTTTCTAGCTGGGCTTGAATGTCAGGCCAAATATTTTCTTTGCCTTGTTTAAGCTCTTGATTAAGCCATTGCTGAAACGCATCTAGCCAATCACCTTCTTCCTGGGTTGGCGAAGCATCCAGAATCTCTGGCGGTAAGTCTTGCTCGCTTACAAGCTCACCCGGTGCCATTACAGTAAGCCAGCGACAGGTGTTTTCTAATTGGCGTACATTGCCTGGCCAATTAAATAAGCGTAATTGCTCAGTTGCCTTAGGGCTCAGCACTTTGCTTTCTACTTGTAGCTCTTTAGCGCTTTTATGTAAAAAATGTTGCGATAAGCTTTCTATATCTTCAGTACGCTCTCGAAGAGCAGGTAAACGTAGGCGCACAACATTAAGACGATGAAATAAATCATCCCTAAACTTGCCTTGTTTAACTAAATCTTCAAGGTTTTGGTGCGTAGCTGCAATAATGCGTACGTCCACTTTTATACTTTGATGGCCACCAACGCGATAAAACTCACCATCGGCAAGAACGCGTAATAAACGTGTTTGTACATCAAGTGGCATATCACCAATTTCATCTAAAAATAGTGTGCCGCCATTGGCTTGCTCAAAACGGCCTTTACGCACGCTGTCGGCGCCCGTAAATGCGCCTTTTTCGTGGCCAAATAACTCTGACTCAACAAGCTCTTTTGGAATGGCTGCCATGTTAAGTGCAATAAATTGGTTTTCTTTACGTGGGCTATGATTGTGCAAAGCACTGGCAACCAGTTCTTTACCTGTTCCAGATTCGCCATTTATTAATACGCTCATGCTAGAAGCCGATAGTTTACCTATCGCTCTAAACACTTCTTGCATTGCGGGCGCTTCACCAATTATGTGGGCACTTTTTGGTGGAGCTTGCTTGCGTTTAGTTTTTTTAGTGGAGTTTGCTCTGCATGCGCTTTCGACCAGCGCCACTGCTTCGTTTAAATCAAACGGCTTAGCTAGGTATTCAAAAGCACCTTTTTGGAATGCATTTACAGCTGAGTCTAAATCTGAGTGCGCAGTCATTATAATAACCGGCAGCCCAGGGTTTTGCTCTGCAATAAGTTCAAGCAACGCCATACCATCCATACCAGGCATTCGTACGTCAGAAACTAAAACAGTAGGTTGGCTAAACTTTAGGGCGCTTAGTACATCTTGCGCATTAGCAAAGCTCTCTGTGTTAAACCCTGCACGGGTTAGTGCTTTTTCAAGTACAAATCGAATAGAAGCATCATCATCTACAAGCCAAACTGTTTTCATGCAAACTCCAAACATTAATCTGCAAAGGGCAGATAGATATTAAATTCAGTATGTCCAGGCCAGCTATCACATTCTATATAGCCATCATGTTGATCTATCAGTGTTTGCGCTATTGAGAGTCCTAACCCAGAGCCACCTTCTTTATTGGTGATCATAGGGTAGAACAGTGTTTCGCGTACACTGGGATCAATACCTGGTCCGTTATCAGATATTTGGATCAACAAGGCTTTTTTAGGTGCTTTACCTGGGCGACGATGTTGATGATTAATGCGGGTTTTTATTGTTATTTCACCGCCATCTACAAGCGCCTGTTGGGCATTTCGAACAATGTTTAATACCACTTGCTGAATTTTGCCTTGATCAATGTATACATCAGGAATACTTGGGTCGTAATCTTTAACTAAGCTAATGTTAGAACAATTATCTAACGTACTTAGCCTTGCAACTGATTCAAGTGATTGATGTATGTTGCCATACGATTTTTGCGGAAGTTGATTGGGCCCCAAAAGCCTATCTACTAGTTCGCGTAATCGGTCGGCTTGCTCAATGATGAGCTCAGCACATTGATCTCTTTCTTGTTGATCAACCTCATACTGCAATAACTGCGCCGCTCCGCGAATTCCACCTAAAGGATTTTTAATTTCGTGAGCTAACCCTCTAATTAGGTTTCGGGCAGCTTGATATTGATGCATTTGATTAGACGCTTGGTCGTGCTTAATTTCGTCATCGGTTTGGCGCCACTCAAATAAAATATAAAGCGAGCCATTAAACTTAATTTGTCGTGTACTTACGGCTACTTTTGCATGGCGAGAATCGCTAAAAACCACGTCAGCTCTATGCTGCTGGCAATCTACGCCTTCAACTAATGAGTATTGTTCTATACGCTGTAAATCGATTGAATGGTAGTTAAAAAGGCTATCAAACGGTTGTTCTAACAAGCGCTTATTACCAAGGCCAAGCAGCTCGCTGGTACTGGTATTGGCATATACAACGGTGAAGTTTTTATCAAGTAGCATGATAGCGGTTGTTTGATTTTGCCAAATGGCATCGAGTAGCTCAGGGCTAAAGTTTTTATTATTAATCATAGCTGCACCATTTTAGTGCGTGGATGTTTGCAAGCAAGTTATATGGTTAAATACACTGCTGCACGTTTAGTAATGCCCCAATTTAGTTACCTAGGCTTAGCCCTTTTCGGTGCATAAAAAATATGCAGGGTTCGCTTGTAGCAATAACTTGGTTTTTACTATTAAAAAGCTTTAATTGTAGTGTGTGCTGACCACGTTCTACATCTCTAATTGCAAAGGTTGAGCTGCCACTGGCTGGGCCGTGTGCTTTACCATCAATAAAAAGTTGTATAGTAAAACCAGTTTCAAAGCGTGGTTTTATTCGGCTAGTTACATAAACAGTGCCGGTATTTTCACGAATAGTCTGGTTATGATCAGGTGAGGAAATAGCAATACTAAAGGCCGCTTGTTGAGGCTGAGGTTGCTCGTCAAAAATGTCAGTATTTGTTGCAGGCATATTAAGATCTTGGCTGGTGAGCTTTACCTCTTGAGCCCCTTTATGAGGGGTGTCTGAGAACACTAATACGCCATTTTTATCTTTCCAAGCGTATATTTTTGTTTCACCGGCATAACCATAATTACTTAATCCTAAAGTAATTAATAGTAATAAAATCTTGTTATTCACTCTGCAGCCCTGCATTTTTATCGGTAACTTAACTTTAGTGGAGATTGACTAATTTTACCATTAAAAAAGCCCGCAAAGCGGGCTTGAGAACACACATATTTTTTACAGCTTAATTAACAGCTGTAGTACATTTCAAACTCAACTGGGTGAGTTGTCATGTTAAGCTTTTCAACTTCTTTAGACTTAAGTGAGATGTAAGCATCGATTAAGTCATCAGTGAATACGCCACCTTGAGTTAAGAATTCACGGTCTGCGCTAAGTGCAGATAGTGCTTCGTCAAGTGATGCTGCAACAGTTGGAATTTCTGCTGCTTCTTCAGCTGGTAAGTCGTATAAATCTTTATCCATAGCATCGCCAGGATGGATCTTGTTTTTGATACCATCAAGGCCAGCCATAAGCATTGCTGAGAAAGCAAGGTATGGGTTAGCAGTTGGATCCGGGAAGCGTACTTCAATACGACGACCTTTTTCAGATGGAACCACTGGGATACGGATTGATGCAGAACGGTTACGTGCAGAGTATGCAAGCATAACTGGTGCTTCAAAACCTGGTACTAAACGTTTGTACGAGTTAGTAGACGCATTTGCGAAAGCGTTAATTGCTTTAGCATGCTTGATGATGCCGCCAATGTAGTAAAGTGCATCTTCAGAAAGACCGCCGTACTTATCACCAGCAAAAAGGTTTACACCATCTTTAGCAAGTGACTGGTGACAATGCATACCAGAACCGTTATCACCAACAACTGGCTTAGGCATAAACGTTGCTGTTTTACCGTATAAGTGAGCCATGTTATGGATAACATATTTCATTTCTTGAATTTCATCCGCTTTTAATACCATTGTATTAAAGCGAGTAGCGATTTCGTTTTGACCTGCTGTTGCTACTTCGTGGTGATGTGCTTCTACTACTTGGCCCATTTCTTCTAGAACTAGACACGTAGCTGAACGCCAATCTTGGAAGTCATCAACTGGAGCAACTGGGAAGTAACCGCCTTTAACACCTGGACGATGACCAGTGTTGCCATCTGCATATTCTTTATCTGAGTTCCAAGCAGCTTGCTTAGAATCAATTTTGTACATAGAACCAGACATATCTGATTTGTATTTAACATCGTCAAATACGAAAAATTCTGGCTCAGGGCCAAATAAAACAGTGTCTGCAATGCCTGTAGAACGCATGTAATCTTCAGCACGCTTAGCAACAGAACGCGGGTCGCGCTCATAGCCTTGTAGTGTAGAAGGCTCTACTACGTCACAACGTAAAATTAATGTCGCTTCTTCAGTGAAAGGGTCTAGTTTGATTGACTCAGGAACTGGCATTAATACCATGTCTGATTCGTTTATGCCTTTCCAGCCTGCAATTGAAGAACCGTCGAACATTTTACCGTCTTCGAAAAAATCTTCATCAACTTGGTGATGAGGAATCGATACATGTTGCTCTTTACCCTTAGTGTCAGTAAAGCGTAAATCAATGAACTTGACGTCATTTTCTTTAATAAAATCTAAAACCGATTGTGACATGTGTCCTCCAACTATTGGGTTTTGTTATTGCTGCATAATTGCTTTGGTATTTACTAAGCTGATTTTGTGCCATTATTGTAACTGGCTGTTTATAAATTAAAAAAATATCATTGCATCAAAATGGAATATATTTACGCACCATATTGGTGCGTAAATATTCCATTTTAGTGCAAAATTTACAGAGCGTAATTTGTTGTTAATTTAATCAGCTGAAATTAGCATAACCTAAATGTAAAAGAGTAACAAAAAGATCGGAAAAATAGCCAAAAAGACTGTTTTTCAAAAAAATATTGAAATTTAATTCATATAATTGTCATATATAAAACAGATACTTAGTAAAAGTATTGAGAAAGTTTTAAAATATGTATTGGATAAACTTTCATCCATGTCATTAATGAGGGATAATATGCGCCCTTTTAAATCCTATGCTGGGACATCTCGCGAAAGCGTGGATGAGTGCGTAGATCTTGCAGGATCATTGAGAATTTAATTTCTCTGAGTAAATATATGAGCATCGAAAAGTTAAGAAATATAGCGATTATCGCGCACGTTGACCACGGTAAAACAACTCTGGTTGACAAACTACTTGAGCAATCAGGTACATTAGAAACACGCGGCGGTAACGAAGAGCGCGTGATGGACTCAAACGACATTGAGAAAGAACGTGGTATTACCATTTTGGCTAAAAACACAGCCATCTCTTGGAACGACTACCATATCAATATCGTAGATACTCCGGGACACGCCGATTTCGGTGGTGAAGTTGAACGCGTACTTTCGATGGCTGACTCAGTATTATTACTTGTTGATGCTCAAGAAGGTCCAATGCCACAAACGCGTTTCGTTACGCAAAAGGCATTCGCGCAAGGCTTAAAGCCAATCGTAGTTATCAATAAAATTGATAAGCCAGGTTCACGTCCTGATTGGGTTATGGATCAAATCTTTGATTTATTCGACAACCTTGGCGCAACTGACGAACAGTTAGATTTTAAAGTAATCTACGCTTCAGCTATCAACGGCTGGGCAACACTAGATTTAGACGAGCCATCAGACAACATGGAACCTATGTTCAAGATGATCGTTGACGAAGTATCACCACCGGATGCAGATCCTGAAGGTGACTTCCAAATGCAAATTTCTCAACTAGATTACAACTCTTATGTTGGTGTAGTTGGTATTGGTCGTATTAAACGTGGTTCTGTTGCTCCTAACCAACAAGTTACTATTATCAGTGCTGATGGCACTACACGTAATGGTAAAATTGGCGCAGTACAAAGCTACCTAGGTCTTGAACGTATCGAAACTGATAGAGCTTACGCTGGTAACATCGTAACTGTAACAGGTATTGGTGAGCTTAAGATTTCTGATACAGTTTGTTTCCCAGGAAACGTTGAAGCATTACCACCACTAAGTGTTGATGAGCCAACTGTAACAATGACATTCTCTGTAAATAACTCACCTTTCTGTGGTAAAGAAGGTAAGTTTGTAACGTCACGTAATATCCGTGAACGTTTAGACAAAGAATTAGTACACAACGTAGCACTTCGCGTTGAAGATACTGGTAGCCCAGATAGCTTCCGTGTTTCTGGTCGTGGTGAATTACACCTAGGTATCTTAATCGAGAACATGCGTCGTGAAGGTTACGAGCTTTCAGTTTCTCGTCCAGAAGTTATCTTACGTACTGTAGATGGCGTTCTAGAAGAACCGTTTGAAACAGTTACTATTGACTGTCAAGACGAGCATCAGGGTTCTGTTATGGAACAAGTTGGCCTACGTAAAGGTGAACTTACTAACATGACTCCAGATGGCAAAGGCCGTATGCGTTTAGATTTCATGATCCCTAGCCGTGGTTTAATTGGTTTCCAAACTGATTTCATGACGCTTACTTCGGGTTCTGGTCTTATGTACCATACGTTCGATCATTACGGTCCTCACAAAGGTGGCGACATCGGTGTTCGTAAGAACGGCGTAATGATTGCAAACGCAACTGGTAAAGCACTTACTAACGCATTATTCAACTTACAAGAACGCGGCCGTTTATTCATCGGTCACGGTGTTGAAGTATACGAAGGTATGGTTATCGGTATTCATAACCGTGATAACGACCTTACAGTTAACGCCCTTAAAGGCAAGCAGTTAACTAACGTACGTGCATCTGGTACTGATGAAGCGCAAACGCTTTCTCCACACCTTAACTACTCACTTGAGCAAGCGCTTGAGTTCATCGATGATGACGAGCTAGTTGAAGTAACTCCACTAAACATTCGTATTCGTAAGCGTTACCTTACAGAAAACGAACGTAAACGTGCAGGTCGTGGACCTAAGTCATAATCTATTAATTTAGAATAATGATTTTAAAAGCCGCTGTATTGAAAAATACAGCGGCTTTTTTGTTTTTGAAAACAAGAGCTGTAGGCTATAAGTCGTCAGCTGACAGTATTTAGCTCAAAATTATATAGCTACTGTTTTGTGATGAAATTTCCATAATATATTTACCTCTAAAAGCGCAGCGCCTCTTAACCTCTTTGTGAATAATTTATTTAAAGATTTTTTGCACAAGGAGAAGTGAATGAGAGAGCTGAAACAGCCGATAATGTAAAGTATCAGTGTTTGTTGGTGGGCTTTTTTTCGCTGGGTTTCGCTTCGCTCAACCCAACATACGTGTTCAATTATTTTATTGGTAGTTACTTACTTTTTAGGGAGTAGGGTTATTTTGCCAAATACGTCTGCATCTATAAAACCACGATTTCTGTCGCCATTTACTGGTTGTACTTCGTGTGAGCCCATAAAGTGCTCGCGCACGTCACTGCCATCGTTATCGCAATACGCTAACATAAATCCGATTACTTGCTTTTCGCTAAGTGTAATTGGGGTGTTTTTAGCACCTTCTTTATAATCATTCGGGTAGAGCTTTATCGCTACTTCCCAGGTAATGTTAAAAGGTGCGGTGGTGTTGCGCTTCCAGTTACTGACTAGGTGGTCGGTGTACAAATGGGCTTTTTTATCAGGGCCGTAATCGGCAGCTTGGTTATCAAGGCCAATGTGGTACGCCAAAGCGGTGTGATTAAATTGGTGATTACCGCCTGATGCATCGCTATCAATAAATACTTCAAGCGCGTCGTCATCCCAATATTTATAGGTTGGATCGGCGTGTGTATCTATTAAAACATCATCCACAATATCGGCTTGTAGGTATAAATAGTTTTGATCCCACAGTAAGCGATAACGCCCTTTAAAGTCAGCATCGTTTGCTGGCAGTGTGCCATCCATTAAATAAGGCATGTTGTGCCAAGCAGCTTTATCCCATGCGCTTTCTGATACGCCATCAATAGTAATTGGAGTTGATGTATGTTCAACATCAATAGCCATTGCAGGCGTGCTTAATAAAAAGCTTAAGGCGAGTGCTAATTTTTTCATTAATTTCTCAATTTTATTGTGTGCTTGTCTTAATGTAATAACAATCTTAAAACAGCTAAGTAAATAGTTATAGTGAAATACTTTCGCCTTCGTTTAAAATATACAGCGGTACTTTTGAATCCATTTTATTGTACATATGCAATAAGCGCAGTAAGGCAGAGTGGCTAGTATGGTCGCCCATTTTCCAACTTGAATTACCATACCCCCAAGGTATCATTACTTTGCAGTTAAGTTCTTGTGCTGCGTTGAGCGCGTCTTCTGGTGTGGTGTGAACGTAACGATAAAATTTACCACTTTCTTTACTGTAGTAAGATGCGATTGGTATTAAGCACACATCTATATTGCCATATTTTTGCTGTATATCTTTAAAGTGTTTTGAGTAGCCCGTATCGCCTGCAAAAAATAAGGTACTGCCGTTTTGTTCAAGCAGCCAGCCATTCCATAAGTCTTTATTGTTATCTTCGTAAATAAAGGGCACCAATACGCGAGCGCTAAAATGATGAGCTGGCACGGCATTAATAACTAAGTCGTCAATGTTGGTTGTTGAGTACCATGGCATTTCGCTAATATTAAAACCGCCGGTGGGGAAGTTGTCGGCCATACCGAGTGGTGTTAAATAGCGAGGTTTATTGCCAATGTTTTGTATGTCGGCTTTATTAAAGTGATCGTAATGAATATGCGAATACATTACCGCATCAATATTTTCCAGTTCTTGCTCACTAGGCCAAGCGCCTGCTTTACGATAAATACCACCGCCGAGTTTAAAGCCAAGTGCAACTGGAGAATCAAACTGATTTTTTACTGGATCAAACAGCACATTTTGACCATTTGGGGTGTTAATTACAAAACTAGCGTGGCCAAGCCAGCGTACGGTATAGCCAGTGCTAAGCTGTGGTTTAGTTTGCAGGCCTTGGTACTGGCAGTTTTCGCTGCCGGTTTTGCATAGTAAGTCTGGATGGGCTGAGTAGCAGTTTTCAGTACAGGTAGTGGGATATGTTTTTTCACCTGTGTATAAATTTTTATAACGACCGTTCTTATCATTAATAACAACAACTGAGTCAGAGCTGGTAATACGATTAATATTATTAGGTGCACCGCAGGCAGTTAGTATACATAAGAGCATTGTTGCGGTTAAAAAGCGTTTCATTGTAAATCCCTTTTAGTATGCCTTTAACATAAAAAAGCCTGCAATTAAGCAGGCTTGTTAAAGTAACAAATAATTAGCCAGCGCTGTTCATTTGTTCAATAAATTTGTTTGAATCGGCAATCGATTTGTTCATGTCGTTCATCAACAATTGAATATCGCGCTTAAGGTTAGTGAATTCACCTTTAATAGCCGATACCGCTTGTGCATTTAAGTTATGCTTTAGGTATAAAACGTTATCATGAAGCGAGGTTAATACTGGCTCCATTTTACTCTCTGCGCTGCGCATTGAGCGTAATAGCTGATCAAATTGACGCTTAGTCGCGGCTAGCTTTTTGCTGCTTTCACGCTTAAGTGATGCGCTTTTGTATTGCTCTAGCTCATCGCCCCACTCATCAAATAGCGCTTCTGCCACGTCTTCTACTTTATTGATGTTAGTTGACACTTCGTTAGCGGCATTTAAGCTCGACTCGTAATCATCGTTTAGTTGATTGTAAGTGTCTTGTAGTTCGCCACCATTAAAATCGATTAGAGTAGTTAAGCGCTCTAGTGCCGATTTAAATTCTTCTTGTGACTCTTGTTGCGAGTCTTTGGTTTCTTCTACGCGGTCAATTAGAATATCGCGTTTGTGAACACCCACTTTTTCCATCGCAGAATAATAAGCTGATTGGCAGCCAGTTAAAGTAAGTGTTACTACAAGCATTGAAACACTGAGTAATGTTTGTTTTTTCATTTGAATTCCTGTTTACGAGCGTTAGTGCTGTAAATTATGGCGCTGATTGTTATTATAATCAAAACTATATAAGCACAAGTCAATTGTATGAATGATAAGCTCTCACATTACAAACAGCAAGTTAAGTCCTTTATACGCCAGCAACCTGGTTGGTGGATGCAGTATTTTAATCGTTGTATAGACGATCAAATAACGGTTAATGCAGGTTACCTTGCTTACGTAACCCTTCTTTCTTTAGTGCCATTAATTGCGGTGGGTGTTGCTATATTTTCAGCTTTTCCGGGCTTTGAATCTACTCGCATGGAAATTGAGAGCTTTTTGTTTACCAACTTTGTCCCTACCTCTACCGATGTTATTAGAGAGCACATTAGCTCCTTTGCGGGCAATGCCAACCAAATGACGGCGGTAGGTATTGGCTTTTTAGCTGCAATTGCATTGCTGTTAATACGTAATGTAGATGCCACATTGAACCGAATTTGGCGCATAAAGAAAAAGCGCCCAATGATGATCTCATTTGCTGTGTACTGGATGGTTTTGAGCTTAGGGCCTATGTTGCTCGGTGCCAGTATTGGTGTTACCTCTTATATTGTATCGTTGGTGTCGTTTGCTGATCAGGGAATTCCGGGGTTTAGCGGGTTTTTGTTAAAGCTATTGCCGTATGGGATTTCGATGGTGGGCTTTATTATGCTCTACACCTTAGTGCCTAATACGCGTGTATCGTTCAGAGCGGCAATACCTGGCGCTTTTTTTGCGGCACTTTTATTTGAGCTGACTAAAAAAGGGTTTGCACTTTATATTAGCCATTTTCCGTCATACGAAGTTATTTACGGCGCAGTAGCAACCATTCCTATTTTATTTGTATGGGTGTATTTGTCGTGGGTCGTTGTTTTGCTTGGCGCTGAATTTACTGCGTGCATTAGCCCAAATGATATTCCAGAAACACCAGAGCTTGAACTAGAAGATGATGAACCAGCAGTAAAGGACACAGTTTAAATGCAAGGTTTAATACAACGTGTAAAGCATGCCAAAGTAGAAATTAACAACCACGTGGTAGGCGAAATTAGCCAAGGTATATTGTTGTTGCTGGGCGTTGAAAAACACGACGACAAACAAACGGCCGATAAGCTTTTACACAAGGTAAGTAATTATCGTATTTTTACTGACGAAAACGACAAAATGAACTTAAGCCTTAAAGATATTAAAGGTGA
Organism: Pseudoalteromonas sp. SA25; assembly: GCF_011378705.1. NCBI lineage: Bacteria > Pseudomonadati > Pseudomonadota > Gammaproteobacteria > Alteromonadales > Pseudoalteromonadaceae > Pseudoalteromonas > Pseudoalteromonas sp. SA25. Next base: position 18,077 of record NZ_WTKV01000012.1, read on the forward strand.
GTTACTTGTTGTTTCGCAATTTACGCTAGCGGCTGATACTAAAAAGGGTATGCGCCCTAGTTTTTCATCTGCGGCAACGCCAAGCCAAGCTAACGAGCTTTACGAATACTTTGTAGCTCAAGCTAAAGAGTTGGGGCTTACAATAGCCACAGGTGAGTTTGGTGCCGATATGCAAGTAAGCTTGTGTAACGATGGGCCCGTTACGTTTAACTTATCTGTTTAAGTTTTTGGTTACCACGACAATATGATTTACATAGCCCGTAATTTTTTGCGGGCTAACATTACAACCAAATACATCGAGTAATAGCTGCTGAAGTTGCTTTAATTGCGACTCATGCTGCGATAAAAAGTTAATAAATAGCACGCCGTTGTTATTTAAAGCCGAGTAGATTTTTTTATAAAATGCCTCTTCAAATAAAAATCGAGGCGCGTCTATTTGGCTAAATAAATCTAGAATAATCCAATCAATATTTTGCACACTTTCTAAAATCTGTTGCGCATCGGCGCACAGCAGTTGCTCATTCTTATTTGACGAAAAAAACTGGGTATAGCAATCAATAATATCGGCGTTTTTTTCAACCGATGTTATTTGTGCTTTAGGGTATTTGTGTTTTAAATAATTACGAATTGCACCGCCGCCAAGGCCGAGTTCTAACACTTTTTGTGGCGCGCTAAGAGCTTGCCAGTGCTTATCTAGGTACAATAAGTGTGGAAAAAGTAATAAATCCGGGTTATTTAAATCAATAACAGATTGAAGAGTGTCGTTAATAAGTAACCAGCGTAACTGCTCGTGCTCACGTACTTGAATGTGATCGCCACTGCATTTATGCCAATAGATTAACTGACCAATGCTGTGGCTATTTTCAATAAATTGATCGCTCAGCAAATCCGTCTGTGAATTTATATAATTGATTTTTTCAGTCATATTCTCAGCATAAACTAGCAACGTTAAAGCGCAATGGCCTTTGTCATTATTTTTTTACGTTATTTTACAGCCATCACCAAAGTCGTATTTGCAGTTTTTTTAAGATGGAGTATGGTATTTGCCATAATAATGCCACTCAATTTAATTATTTTATTTTTTTAGCTTGGTAGATAACCAATACTATTAGTATAGCGCCGTAGCCTTTTTTTTGACTTTTATTTACGGCTTATATAACAACAGGAGTATGTATGTTTCAGGTAAGCACCCCACAAAGTAGCGAAGATTGGCAAGCGTATTACCAATTGCGTTGGCAGGTATTACGCGCGCCTTGGGGCGAGCCTCGTGGCTCTGAACAAGACGATATGGAACAAGACTCTGAGCACCGCTTTATAAAAAATAAAGAAGGCGAAGTGCTAGGTGTAGCACGTTTGCACTTTAACAATCATGAGCAAGCACAAGTGCGCTACATGGCAGTTGCAGAGGGGAACCGTAATCAGCATATTGGTAGTCGTTTGCTTCATGAGCTTGAAAAAATAGCATGGACACAAAATGCCGATGAATTGGTTTTGTTTGCACGCGAACGTGCGCTTGAGTTTTATAAACGCCACGGTTACGAATTAAAAGAAAAAGCGCACTTAGCGTATGGCGATGTACAACACTTTAAAATGGTAAAGCAAAAACCGTGTGAGCCAGGCTGGTTCCGTCATCCAAATTGGACGCAAGTACTACAAAATACGTGGCGAGAGTCTATTCCAATTAGTGACGCGATGGGTATTAAGGTAGAAAGCTATACCGATTGGCAATTTACAACCAGTGCCGACCTAGACGCTAACTTAAACCTACATAACACCATGTTTGCAGGCTCTATTTATAGCTTGGCCACGCTAACAGGTTGGGGCGCTACGTACTTAGCACTTAAAGAAGCTGGGCTTGAAGGTAATATTGTATTAGCCGATGCTAACATTAAGTACTTAAAGCCGCTTACTACCGACCCACGTGGTTGTGTTGATATACAAACCTGTAAGGGCAAGTTAAGCGATTTAGAAACCGACGGTAAAGCAAGTTACGTAGTGCCTGTAACTATTTACGATGGTGATAACGTGGTTGCAGAATTTGAAGGGCAGTTTGTAGTAAAAAAATAACTGTTTAGCTGTTCAAAACACAAAAAAGCCAAGCGATGCTTGGCTTTTTTGTGCGTAAAACTTAGAGAAGTATCACAGCAGGTCGGTTAATAATATACCTACACCAATACGTTCTACATCCGCGTTGTAATCAATTAAGCTTTCGCCATAACCGTTAAAGTATTGTGCATAACCACGAACTCGGCCCCATAAAGGAAACGACCAGTCGAGTTGAATTGCACCACGATTATCTGAATTTAAATTGTTACGTGTCATAAAGCTAAATTCATGGTCATGAAAACGATACGCGCCGCTAAATTCAAAGTAACCCATGTATTTGTATATGTCTGGGTTGTCATCGCCCTTAGCTTCTAAAATATCTTCTTTTTCGTCCTCAGCTATTCGGTACCAAGGTTTAAAGCTAAAAACAAAGCCTCTGTTTTCCCAGATAAAATCTGCATAAATACGGTTCCACGAACGTGAGTTTGGTTGGCTTCGACCATTTGACTGATGCGAGATACCTAATGCGATTGCCATTTCGTCGCCCCATAATACGTTTTCTGGGTCGAGGTAATTTATCCAAAATATCTCTGGTTCGTAGTTGGTCTCACGAAATGGAGAAGAAATTTCTGAGTTATAAATCTGCCAATATGATTGCAGTGTAAAGCCAAAAAATATGGCTTGGTCTTTATCCGAAAAATCATCGTAAAGAGGTACTTTTATCGATAGCTGGTATTTTGCTTCTAAGTTGTCGAGCGGTTCACCGTCGTTATCGTCTGTTAGTGCATCAAAGCCATCAAATGGGCGATCGTTTGGGTGTGATACGTACGAAAGCGGTAAAATATAGTTACGCTTATGTGGCGTAATTACATTTCTATTTTTTTTACCTACTTCTTCACGAGCTTGGCGTTTATCAAGCGCGGTAAGTTGTTTGTCTTCTTCAAGAGCTGAACACTTTTTACGAAGATCGTCTAATGTTTGTTTACCATCTCCGCCAATTACCTCATTTAAAATACACTGCTTTACAAGTTCGATGTCGTTGTCTTGCTCATTTGTAGCAACTTCTTCTTGTGCGAAGGTAGCTGTACTTATTAAGGCAGAAAGTGTGATCCAGTGGCGCCAGCTCATTGTAATTCCTTGTGGGTTCGGGTTGTGTTGTATGCGTTAATTTAATTATAACGTCTTTTTACATATGTAACGGTGAACTTTTACTGAATTTGTATTTATAACAAGGTCTATACGTATACAAAGTAAATATAGATCAGAAAAAAAAGCGGCCTAGGCCGCTTTTTTAATGCACATTAACTATGTGCTCTCACGCAATGAGGAGGGTGAGCTAAAGCTCAAATATGTTAGTAAAAAACTTATAAAGTTCGGTGCCTTGGTTAACACTCGCCGAGGCAAAGTGCAAAATGGCAATTGCATCGCAATCTAGGGTGAGTGTTTGCAGTGGTTGCTCGCTTAAGTAGCGCTCCATGCGTAAAATATTAGCAATAGGCTCACCGGCTTTAATGTGCCCACCAAGTGGGGCTAAGTATTCAACCATGCCGCCAATAGGGGCGTAATAAGCAAAGTAGTCATCTAAATTACATGCATAGCGAGTCATATTGGCTGGCGTATGCGGTGCGTTTTGTAATACGCCTTTGTGATTTAAGTAACTTAAAATGCTGTTAGCATCGTTTAGTGCTTCTTTTAAGTCTATTTTTTCTTGGCTGCCTAGCTCTACAGTAAATGCTTCTACAGGTATTGATAATTCACGACCTTGCTCGCTAAGTGCATCATTCAAATGCCACCATGGGCAAAAGTTAGCTTCATCCATAGCACCGTCAAAATCACTAGGAATAAGCAATATATGCTCAATATTAAAGTAACGTGCGCTGTCGGTTGCATAGGTTGGGCAGTACAAATGCTTGCTTGAAATAGGACCTGTGTGTAAATCGAGTACTATATCAGCCTGATGAGCGAGCTTTTGTAGGTTAAGTGCAATGCGTTTACCCGTATTAAGTAAATAAGCAGGGCCGTTAAGTTTGCTGTCTACTTCGTCAATAAGCGCCTGTTTGAAGTTACTTTTTAATGTAGCGTCGTCATACTGGGTATGATTTTGTGCAAACTGTGCCACTAAATTTTTATTGTAGTGATACATGCGGTTCCAATTAGTGCCTGTAATTGGATCGAATCTGCCAAGAGTAAACTCGCCCGATTTTTGATTACAACCAATCGGATTTGCATAAGGTACAAGGGTAATATCGCCATTAAGATTAAGGTGTTTTAATTGCTCAAGTAGCTGAAAAATAACTGCGTTACCTTGTACTTCAGCGCCATGCATATTGGCCTGAACATAAACACTAGGCCCTGTGCCATCGCCTTTTAAGCGATACACCGGAATTGTAAGCGGTAAGCCGTTTGCAACTTCTCCTACTATAATGTTCTCTTGGCTGATGTGTGTTGTATTACTCATGCTTATTACCTTAAGTAGTGGCTGGCATTTTCGGCTTGGCGAACACAGGTAAGTTCACCATTTTGCAATGTGTACTCGGCGGCGAGCTCGTGGCATAAAAAATACGGCATACTTTCGGTAAAGCCGTAAGCACCGCATTGGCTAAACACTAGCCAGTCGTGCTCATTTAAATCGCTTGGCAGGTTATGTTCACCCAAGCAATCAAGCGCTGTACAAAGTGGGCCGTATAAAGTGACCGCTTGAGTTTTAGCACTGGATTCACGCAGTAACGCAGCAGGAAAATCTTGGCTGGTAACAGCAGGGCGTAATAAGTGATTTATACCGCCGCTTAAAATGACTTGCTGTTGATTATAGTTTTGTTTGCGCTCTATTACTGGGTTTGCGTAATGACCACATTCGCCAACGGCATAACGACCAAGTTCCATCCATAATTCTTCTACACCCGCATCATTTTTAATTTTAGCGAGCGCAGCTATTAAGTCATCCCAATCAAGCGTTGCTTCATTTTGTGTATAAGGAATACCTAAGCCGCCACCTAAATCGAGAATTTTAAGGCTAATATTTAAATCGCTGGCAAGTTGGCTAAGTGGTGCAATCATTTGTGACCACAATTCGCTTAACTTTTGCGTGCTAAGCATGTTGCCCCACTGAAAAATATGCAGGCCGTCAAAGTTAAGTGCAGGGTAGTCGGTTACATTGAGTGCTTGCCACTCATCACAACCTAAACCAAACGGCGTAAGGCTGTCGCCGCCCAGTGGGTTTTTTTCACCCTCAGGCCAGCGTAATTGCACTCGCAGTAATACTTGTAACTGCGTATTTTGTAGTTGCGCTTGTTGGTTTAACCAACGTACTTGATTGAGGCTTTCGGCTACGAATATACGTACGCCGCGCTCAATAAAGTGTTTAATTTGTTTAGGGCTTTTTGCAGGCCCTGTGTTGAGCACGCGCTGTGAGCTAATACCTTGTGCTAGCACTTGCTCAAGCTCACCTTTACTTGCTACGTCAAAATTAAAGCCAGCGCTGTCTAAGCTTTGAATAATTTTAGACAGTGGATTTGCTTTTACCGCGTACCACAGTTTTACATCGGTTTGCGCAACTAAACGTGCAAGATGCGCGTTTAGTTGATCTAGGTCGTAAACAAAAAAAGGTGTATCAAGTTGTTGTGTAATTGTATTTGCAGCGGTTTTGATAGGCGTGCTCAAAAAGCTCATTATCGTAAAACCTCTTCAAGCAATAACGATGCATCGCTTTTTTCGTCGCGGTATTTAACTATTAACGCACACGACATGCTTAGGCCTTGCTCGCGCGCCCACTCGTTTGACGCAGGGCGAGAGCCTGGTATTACAATAGCGTACTCAGGGATTGGCTCGCCTTTATCTAGTTGGCGCTCGTTTACGCAGTCGTATACCGGAATAGTTGCGGATAAACGCACGCCTGGGGCAAGTACTGCGCCTTTTTTAATAACTACACCTTCAACAATAATACAGCCAGCGCCAATAAATGCGTCGTCTTCTACAACTACTGGGCTTGCACCAATAGGCTCAAGTACACCACCAAGCTGAACCGCAGCACTTAAATGTACGTTTTTACCTACTTGTGCACACGAGCCAACTAATGCGTGGCTATCTACCATTGTGCCTTCGTCGATATATGCACCAATGTTTACATACGCTGGTGGCATAATAATCGTGCCTTTAGCAACATAAGCACCACGGCGAACACTAGAGCCACCCGGCACCATACGTACGCCATCATCAGTACTAAATTCTTGTGGAGCTAAGTTATGTTTATCAACAAAACCACCTGCAAACTCAGTATTAGTGCCATTTTTGAAGGCATCCAAAATGCCTTGTTTTACTTCTACGTTAGCCTGCCATTGGCCGCTTTCGTTTTGTGATGCTGCGCGTACTGCGCCCGATTCTAAATTATTTAATAGTTCTAACCAGCTCATTATAAAAACCTGTATTTAATGCCAAGATAAAATTGTGTTGTTTGCAGTTGTGATGCAATCGGTTTGAGTTAACTCAAGGTGTGTTAAAGGTGGACGAAGTTGCGGGCTGCTTAAGCGACCTTGCAAATGCATCAATACCTTTACGGGAATAGGGTTTGCAACAGCAAATAGGCTATTAATAGCGCTTGACCACTGGGCAAATAAATTAGGGTGTTGACCACTTAAGCTGCGTTTAACAAACTCGTGAGTTTGTGCGGGCCATGCATTTGCAGCTACCGACACCAAACCTTTTGCGCCAGCTTGAGCAAAATAAGGCATTAGCGCATCGTCGCCACTAAAAATAGCTAAATTAGGCGCGGCTTGGCGATAAGCTTCAAACTGAGCAATGCTGCCGCTCGCTTCTTTTAACGCCCATAAATTTTTATTGTTTTGCAGATTTTGAATTGTTGCCGTTGGGATACTAACAGCACTTCGACCCGGTACGTTATAAAGCATACACGGGTGAGCGCTTGCATTAAGTAGGCTTTCAAACCAATGAGTTTGACCTACAGCGCCGGGCTTTGCATAAAGCGGTGAGCCAAGTAAAAAGCTATGAATTGGGAGTGTATTACAGTAGTTAACCCACTCAATTTGTTGCTTTAAGTTACTACCGCCCACAGCAACCATGAGTGGTACTGCTGGTTTTAGCTGGCATACGTGTTCAACAATGGCTTGTTGCTCTTTTAGCGTTAGTGCTAAACCTTCGCCCGTACTGCCAAGTAGTAAAATACCGTTATGTGCCGCTTCTTGATCGCTAACCAGTTTAGTTAACGTGTTGTAGTCAACATCGCCGTGTTGATCAAATGGCGTTACGAGCGCGGTCCACAATGAGTAGTCGTTTAAATTGAAGTTGTTGATCATCTCTCACGAACTTATAATTTGTACCAATTTTATTAAAAACGTGATCATTTTAGCGATAACTAATTTAATGCAATTGGTATTATTCGAAGAGTTAAAAAGCTTTATGGAAGGAGCCGCATTAACGTCGTTCGAACTAATAATTCGAAGAGCGAATGGGCTTAAAATAATAGGGCGCACGGCCTTAATATTTAAGACCAGAAGCTCTCCACCAAACTAATAAGCTGCTTTTATAAGCAGCTATTGGTGACAGTCGCTAGGGTTCAACCTAGTCGCCCGAAATAAACACCTCGCAAAAGTGATTACTTCTCGGCGTTAATTCCCCTCACGTATGCTCACTGGAGTTTGCGCTCCTAACATACGCTACCTGAATAACGCACCTCTTCTAGCCCTTTACACCTGTTTGTAGAGTAAAAACTTACAAACCGGTGCAATTTAAATAGGGTAATTACGGCGATTAAAGCATTTTAGCCGTCTAGGTGTCAAGCGACTAAATGCATATTCATTCATCCATAATGGGAGTGGTTACGTATTGGGTGCTTTTCTCGTACACTAGCAATATAAGTAGTGAGGTATTTAATTAGTATGGAAAAATTTAGCGATATTTATAAGCGAGCGGTAGAGCGAAAAGGCTCCGAAAAAATGCTTAAGTTATTACTTGCAAAACCGCTATCTAAAAAACAACTAAGCACGTTAAGTGACGACGATTGGCTTGAGGAATTTACTCGAAAAGTATTTCAAAGCGGCTTTTATTGGTCAGTAATTAATAATAAGTGGCCGGGCTTTAGAGAGGTTTTTTGGGGTTTTAGCGTTGATAAGTTATTAATGATGCCACCTGATATGCTGGAACAAAAAGCAACGGATGAGCGAATTGTTCGTAACTATAAAAAAGTAAAAACAATTACCGAAAATGCTTACATGATCCACGAAATAGCAGGGGAACATGGCAGTTTTAGTCAGTTCATCGCTAATTGGCCAACAGACGATATTATTGGTTTATGGGCGTATTTAAAAAAACATGGTTCGCGTTTAGGCGGAAATACAGGACCTTATGCGCTACGAGCACTTGGTAAAGATACTTTTTTACTATCACGCGATGTAGAGAATTACTTACGTGCTCATAAAATTATAGACGGCGGCTTACAAACTAAAAAATCACTGAGTGCAGCCCAAGCTTTTTTTAATGAAATGCAAAAGCAAAGCGGCTTAAGTATGCAAGAGTTAAGTTTAATTGTTGCTTATGGCGTTGGTGACAACCGTGTTGGTATAAGTCAGCAATAATAGGAATTACCATGAAATTAGTGCCAAGATACACAGACATTACGGAAAGCTTTGCGATAGAAGATTTTCCTGCAAGTGTTGCCTCTCCTCAGTTATTGCTGTGGAACGAGAGCTTAGCAAAAGAGTTTAATATTAACGTTGCAGCTGATTTGCGTGCTAGCACTTTTAGCGGTAACGAGAAACAGGCGATTCCTGCGGTAGCACTTGGTTACTCTGGGCACCAATTTGGGCATTTTTCACCACGTTTAGGCGATGGGCGAGCGCATTTGCTGGGCGCTATTAATGATGATAAAAACCAGTTGTGGGATATTCAATTAAAAGGCTCTGGTGCTACTCCTTACTCAAGAGGGGGAGATGGGCGTTGTGCTCTTGGTCCTGCTATTCGTGAATACGTAATGAGCGAGGCAATGCATGCACTAGGCATTAAAACCACACGCTGCTTAGCGGTTGTTGGTAGTGGCGAAACGGTTTATCGTAATCCGCCACAAGCAGGTGCTATAGTTACTCGTTTAGCAACGAGCCATATTCGTGTTGGCTCGTTTCAATATTTAGCGACGCAAGGCGATGTTGAAGGACTTAAAAATTTAGCCGATTTAGCTATAGAGCGACACTACCCAGAAATAACGGATACAGGATCGCAGCGTTATTTAGCATTTTTAGGCGCTGTGATTAAAAACCAAGTTAAGCTAGTTGTGAGCTGGATGCGTGTTGGCTTTATTCATGGAGTAATGAATACCGATAATACGCTAGTAAACGGAGAAACCATTGATTACGGCCCGTGTGCCATGATGAATAGCTTTGACTTTGATACCGTATTTAGCTCTATCGACAAACAAGGTCGGTATGCATTTGGTAATCAACCTAATATAGCTAACTGGAACTGTGCTCGCTTAGCTGAGAGTTTAATACCACTTATTAGCGATGATGACGAGCAAGCGGTTTCATTAATGACGCCATTTATTAATAGCTTTGCAGATCAGTTTAATACTGAGTTTACGGCTATGTGGGCACAAAAACTGGGTTTAAATGAATCTTTCAATAGTAGTGGCGAGTTAATCGCAGAGTTGTTAACACTATTAAAAGATAACCAGCTCGATTACACCAATACTTTTGATGCGCTTACTGAATCCTTAAAAGAAGAAGTAGTAATACCAGAGTCGCTAATTGAATGGAGAGCTAAGTGGGTAAGCTTAACCGACGATAATAGTTATGAAGTAATGAGAACTGCAAATCCTCGTGTAATACCGCGTAATCATGTGATCGAAGAAATAATTGCACAATATAACGCTACTGGGTCTAGTGAGTTGCTACAGCGCTTTATAAAAATAGCCAGTAACCCGTATTCTGACAGTGAAAAATTATCAGAATTTCAAGCTACGCCGATAAATGAGAATGATTACCAGACTTTTTGTGGTACTTAACTCTTAACTTTAAATATAACCACATGATTAAAAAGAGTCATTTTTTAATCAAACATGCGCATATATCTAGGGGAATGTTAATTCTGGTGGTATTATGCGCCGAATTAAAGCCAAGCAATGTTTCTTTGCATTTACATTTATAAGTGCATTTAATTTAATTGCTCTTACATTCCTTGCTAAGTACTAATTTACAAAAAACTACTATATTTATTTTTCAATAAAGTTTTAATTTCGCCTATAGTAAGTGGATGTGTGTTGTGACTGGGCATAGAAAAAAGTTATAAACTTTATTTTTCGTTAAGTATTGATTAACAAAGGCTCAGTTAGTCTATATAAAACTGATTGAGCTAGTATCGATTAGCTACAATTTAAAATTGTTCAAATGGGAAGAAAACAATGAAATTAAAATCACTTACAATTGCAATCGCGTTGGCTGCAACTAGCGCATCTACATTCGCTGCTGATAAAGAAGAAGGTTTCTACATTGGCGCATTTGGCGACTACTATGACGCATCTTGGAAAAACATGCGTGCTCAAGCTGGTCTTGACGTAAATGAATCAACTGGCTGGGGTGTTGAAGCCGGTTACCGTTTCAGTGATTACTGGAGCGCACGTCTTGAATATGCAGATATGGATTTTAATGCTTTTGATAAAGTTGCTGGCAACCGCAACAGTATTGATGGCGAGCGTTACGGTATTGATGCTCTTTACCATTTAAATGGTGGTCCTTTCTACGGTCTTTTCGGTATTAAAGAAATGGACGTAGTAGATGACAACACATTCTTAAATGCAGGTGTTGGTTACCAACATTTCATTACAGATGGCTTATTTGTAAATGCTGAAACAGCTGTATACCAAGGTCTTGACCGTGGCTACACAGATGTAGGCGCTAAAATTGGTATTAACTACTTATTCGGCCAAAATTCAGCTCCTGTAGAGCCAGTTAAACCAGCTCCAGAAATTGTTGAAGTAGCTGTAGCTCCTACAGATAGCGACAACGACAACATTGCTGATGCAGATGATAAGTGTGCTAACACACCTATGACTGATGCAGTTGATGGCACTGGTTGTACTTTATATGAAGATAAAGAAGTAACTGTAAGCTTATTAGTGACTTTCCCTAACAATGCTTCAGCAGTATCTACTCAGTACTTAAACGATATTGAAAAAGTATCTGCATTCTTAAAAGAGTACCCAGATACAACAGTACTTTTAGAAGGTCACACTTCTTCTGTAGGTAAAGCAACTTACAACAAATGGTTATCTAAAAAACGTGCTGATGCAGTAGCTAAGCAATTAGTTTCTGATGGCATTGCTAAAGACCGTATTACTACAGTTGGTTTAGGTGAAGAGCGTCTTAAAAATGATGCAAACACTAAAGCTGCAAACGCAGAAAACCGCCGTGTAGAAGCGCATATCAAAACTATCAAAAACGTTAAAGTTTTACGTTAATTAAATAGTTTGTAATAAAAACCCAGCCAAGTGCTGGGTTTTTTTATGCCTGTAATAAATTAATATTGGTTAATGGTAATGATTCTTACTTAACAAGTATTCATGAAAATAGTTTTTACTACAACCACTATTCATAGTATTTATAATCGGTATAATCAGTTGCGTAACTGGATGGATTTTCATCTATCCATAAAAGCTTTATAATTACGCGTTAGAATACTATAAGTATTGGGTAACTTATTTGCGCTTGAAGCGCTACCGGATACTTTCACGTCACCAAGAGGGCAATATTGTGCTACAAGAATATCGTAAACACGTAGAAGAACGTGCCGCGTTAGGTATCGTACCAGCGCCATTAGATGCTCAGCAAACTGCTGATCTTATTGAATTAATCAAAACTCCACCTGCAGGTGAAGAAGAATTCATTTTAGATTTGTTCATTCAGCGTATACCAGCAGGTGTTGATGATGCTGCTTATATTAAAGCGGGCTTCTTAGCTGCTGTAGCTAAAGGTGAAACTAATTCTCCACTTGTTTCTAAAGAAAAAGCGGCAGAATTATTAGGTACAATGTTGGGCGGTTACAATATCGCACCAATGATTGACCTACTTGATGACGAAACACTTGCACCAATCGTAGTTAAAGGCCTTTCAAATACATTACTTATGTTTGATGCGTTTTACGATGTAGAAGAAAAAGCAAAAGCAGGTAATACATTCGCTAAGCAAATTATTGAGTCTTGGGCAAATGCAGAATGGTTTACTAATAAACCAGCTGTTGCTGAAAAGATTTCAGTTACTGTATTTAAAGTAACTGGCGAAACAAATACTGATGACTTGTCTCCTGCACCAGATGCATGGTCTCGTCCAGATATCCCACTTCATGCTTTAGCAATGCTAAAAATTGAACGCGATGGTATTACACCTGATAAAGCGGGCGAAGTTGGTCCAATTACTCAGATTGAAGAATTAAAAACTAAAGGTTTACCACTTGCTTACGTAGGTGATGTTGTTGGTACGGGTTCTTCTCGTAAGTCTGCAACTAACTCTGTACTTTGGTTTATGGGCGATGATATCCCGTTTGTACCAAACAAGCGTGTTGGCGGTGTATGTCTAGGTAATAAAATTGCTCCAATCTTCTTCAACACAATGGAAGATTCAGGCGCATTACCAATCGAATTAAATGTTGATGAACTCAACATGGGCGAGCAAATCGATATTTATCCGTACGAAGGTGTTGTTAAGCAACATGGTACTGATAAAGTGATTTCTACTTTTGAGCTTAAATCTGATGTGATTTTAGATGAAGTTCGTGCTGGTGGTCGTATTCCACTAATCATCGGTCGTGGTTTAACTGATAAAGCGCGTACATCTCTTGGCTTAGGCGCAACTGATACATTTAAAGTACCAACAGCAACAGAAGTTTCTGATAAAGGCTTCACACTAGCGCAAAAAATGGTTGGTAAAGCATGTAACGTTGCAGGTATTCGCCCAGGTCAGTACTGTGAGCCTAAAATGACAACTGTTGGTTCGCAAGATACAACAGGTCCTATGACACGTGATGAACTTAAAGATCTAGCATGTTTAGGTTTCTCTGCAGATTTAACAATGCAGTCTTTCTGTCATACATCAGCTTATCCTAAGCCTATCGATGTAAGCACTCACCATACGCTTCCTGATTTCATCATGAACCGTGGCGGTGTTTCACTTCGTCCAGGTGATGGTATTATTCACTCGTGGTTAAACCGTATGTTATTACCAGATACCGTAGGTACTGGTGGTGATTCACATACACGTTTCCCATTAGGTATTTCATTCCCAGCAGGTTCGGGTGCAGTAGCATTCGCAGCAGCAACAGGTGTTATGCCACTTGATATGCCTGAATCTATTTTGGTTCGTTTTAAAGGCGAAATGCAACCAGGTATCACTCTACGTGACCTTGTTCATGCAATCCCTTACTACGGTATCAAACAAGGTTTATTAACAGTTGAGAAAAAAGGTAAAATTAACGAATTCTCTGGTCGCGTACTAGAAATTGAAGGCGTTGAGCACCTAACTGTTGAGCAAGCGTTTGAATTATCAGATGCATCTGCAGAGCGTTCGGCAGCAGGTTGTACTGTTAAGTTATCTAAAGAGTCTATCTCTGAATACCTTGAGTCAAACATTGTTATGCTTAAGTGGATGATTTCTGAAGGTTACGGCGATGTACGTACGATTGAACGTCGTATTACTGCAATGCAAGATTGGTTAGCTAACCCAGAACTAATGGAAGCTGACGCTGATGCAGAGTACAAGCATATCGTTGAAATTGATTTAGCTGAGATCAAAGAACCTGTTCTTTGTGCTCCAAATGACCCAGATGATGCGCGTCTTCTTTCTGATGTTGCTGGCGAGAAAATTGATGAAGTATTCATCGGTTCTTGTATGACTAACATTGGTCACTTCCGTGCTGCTGGTAAGTTGCTTGATGGCTTTAAAGGTCAACTTCCGACTCAGCTTTGGGTTGCTCCACCTACTAAGATGGACAAAGACCAACTTACAGAAGAAGGTTACTATGGTATTTTTGGTCGTGTTGGCGCACGTATCGAAACTCCAGGTTGTTCACTATGTATGGGTAACCAAGCACGTGTTGCAGATAAAGCAACGGTTGTGTCTACCTCTACACGTAACTTCCCTAACCGTTTAGGTAATGGCGCAAACGTATTCTTAGCATCATCTGAGCTTGCTGCAATTGCTGCAATCATTGGTAAATTACCAACTGTTGCTGAGTACCAAGAGTATGCTGCGAAGATCAATGCAACGGCGTCAGATACATACCGTTACTTGAACTTCCACCGTATGCCTGCTTACACTAAAAAAGCAGACAACGTGATTATTCAACAAGCTGTATAATTTTTAGAGTTTGTTTAAAAACCCGCTTAGGCGGGTTTTTTATTGGCTAAAATAAATATTAGATAGTTCATGCTTCTTTTTTTATATTATTGTATTAAATCTAGTCTTAAGTTGCTTTTAAAGTAAGTAATCGCGCAAAAATTCCTATCAAAATGCATTAAAATCCTCATCAATATTCTCATTATTTTAGGCGAGATTTTATGACAGCATTAAACAACCAGAATTTACTGCAACTACGTTTTGTTAACCAAGCAAATATTGATTTGGTTAAGCCTTCTTTTGATAACCTGCCTGCAAATCCTTATGCAGATGGTGCCTTTCGTAAACGTCGTTACTCAGTAGTTAAAATGCAAAATGGTGAAATAAAGTTACAACAAACCAAAGCATTTGTTCAAGACGATTCAATTAATACTTTTCAAGGTAATGTAGAGCGTACTTACGAAAACCTAGAGCAAAGTTTACTTGAGTCAGAAGGCATGAAAAGCATTGTAAATGAGTTTCGCCAACTTACCGGTATTGATGTACAGCGTGATATTGAAATTCATCAGTTCCGTATGCTTGCAATTAACAGTGATACACCGGCAGCGCCAGAAGGCGTGCATCAAGATGGTTTTGACCATGTATGTATATGTGGTGTTTCTCACGAGAACTTAGAAGGCGGCGAGCTACTTGTATACGAAAACAAGCAAGCTGAGCCTTGTTTTAAAATGGAAATAAAAGACGGCATGTTTGCATTAATAAACGACCGTCAAGTGTGGCACAACGCAACACCTATGAACAAAATTGATGCTAGCAAACCAGGTTACCTGGATTGTTTTGTATTAACGTCTTAAGGAAGTTAGGCATGAACATAACGCAATTACGTGAGCAGTTTCCTGCATTAATGCAAAACGTTGATGGTAAATCGCCAATATTTTTAGACGGACCGGGTGGCTCGCAGGTACCAACATCGGTGCTTAATGCGATGACAGCTTATTTAGGTCATTATAATTCAAACTTAGGTGGCGCGTTTTTCTCAAGTGATAAAACCGTTGAATTGATGGCGAATGCGCGTCAAGCAGCCGCTGATTTACTTAATGCACCTAGCTCACAACAAATTGTGTTTGGTCCAAACATGACCAGCCTAACATTTAGCTTTAGTCGTGCAATTTCACGCGACTGGCAGGCTGGCGATGAAATAATTGTAACCAATGCCGATCATTTCTCAAATGTATCGTCGTGGCAACAAGCCGCAGAAGATAAAGGCGCAAAGGTAAATACAGCGCTTATTAATGAAGCTGATTGCAGCTTAGATATGGTGCAATTTGAAAGCTTATTAAACAGCAACACTAAGCTTGTAGCGGTAACGTATGCGTCAAATACCACAGGTTCAATTAATAATATTAAACGTATTGTTGAGCTTGCTCACGCTGTAGGCGCACTTGTTTATGTTGATGCCGTACATTACGCACCGCACGAACTTGTTGACGTGCAAGCGCTTGATTGCGACTTTTTAGCCTGCTCTGCATATAAGTTTTTTGGCCCGCATTTAGGTATGGTTTACGGTAAAAAAGAACATTTAGACGGGTTTACACCTTATAAAGTAGAACCCGCTAAAGACGTAGCACCAGGTCGTTGGGAAACCGGCACACAAAGCTTTGAAGCTATGGCGGGCTTTATTGCTGCTGTTGATTACATTGCAGCAATTAGCGAACTTGACGATAGCCATTCACGCCGCGAAAAGTTAAGCATAGCTTTTGCTAAAACTAAACAACACGAAATGGCGCTTAGTGAGCACTTTTTAACGCGCTTGGTAAACTACCCACGCATTAAGTTTTTTGGTATTGATGACTTTGATCGCTTAAATGAGCGTACACCTACTTTTGCTTTAATTTTTGAAGGGCTTGAGCCACGCGCCGTTTCAGAATTTTTAGGTAAGCAGCATATTTGTGTGTGGGATGGTAATTTTTACGCGCAAGGTTTGTGCAAGCAATTAGATGTGCTTGATAAAGGCGGTGTAGTGCGCATTGGTTGTATGCACTACAACACGATTGAAGAGCTAGATCAGTTGTTTAATTTATTTGATGAACTGCTCGGTTAAATAATACTGATTTTGGTGCGCTAACTCTTTGGCGCACCATATATTTGTTCTGCACGGTTAAACAATACCCACGATGTTAAAATATACTTATCGTTTGATACTGGCTTATTACCTCTGTGGGTATGTGTAAAGTAGCCAGGAGCTATTACCATAGTGCCTTTTTTAGGTGCTACTTTACGATTTTGATAGTAAAACTCCGTTTCACCGCCTTCATCAACATCGTTTAAATAAAACATAAATAACAACACGCGATGTAGTGCTTCATTGTGCTGTAGCTGCGGGTAAACTTCACTATGCCAGTAAGGGTAGCCACCTTTGTTTACTTCATATTTTTGCGCTTGAATATTACCAAGTCTAAAAATTTGCTGAACTAGCAAAGGTAATTGCGGTTTACCCACTTCTTCAAAATTTTCTTGGGTTAAATCGACAACGTCGCCTGTTTTTGGGTGATAGACCTTTAAGCCAAATGCCCCAATCATCATAAAAATATGCTCTTCAACATACTTAAAAACATGCTGTGCAGTCGTTTGTTGTATATGTTTTAATTGTTGTGCATATTCGGGGTGATTATTTAAGTGTAGGTCGTGACTGTCTTTTTTCTTTAAGTCGACACCGCCCGATGTTACCCCTTGTTTTACATGCGGGCTTTGCGCGAATGTGGAAATAAATTCATCGCAAAACTCATCGCTTAATGCGTTATCAACAACGCGTATAAAGTCCGTCATGGTTTACCTTTATATAATTATTATTGGATTTTTATGTTTATTGAAAAAGTGATGCCGCGCTTTAGCGAAACAGATGCACTCGGACACATTAACAATACCGTACTACCTGTATGGTTTGAAGTCGCACGTGGACCTATTTTTAAGTTTTTTACACCGGACTTAAATCCACAGGACTGGAAACTGATCATAGCTAAAATAGAGGTGTCGTTTGTAGGCGAATTATTTTATGGCCACGAAGTGATCGTAAAAACCTCTGTAGAGCATATAGGCACTAGCTCTTTTACGCTGAGACAGGAAGCATGGCAACACGATAAATGCTGCGCAATAGGTAAGGCCGCTATGGTGAGGTATGATTTTATTGCTAAATCAAAACAAGCGCTTAGCATTGACGAAAAAGCAGCGCTTAACGAGCACATTTACCAAAGCAGTTAACCTTACGAGGCTTATGTTTTACATAAGCCCATACTGAGCTGAATTATTGTAAATATATGATGGCAGCTGTAAATTTTTATCGTGATTTTTTTAACGCATTTAGATTGAGTTACAAGTGCTAGTTATATACTATTTATATTATATATTGTTGCGCCGTTATAACAGGAAATGTTAATTCGGTAATTTGATTGGAGAATGCGTGTGACATCTATTGCCAATAACCAACCTTTACAAGTTATTCAGCTCAGTGATGGTCAAAATTTAACAGCTGAAATTTTGCCATTTGGCGCAATAATAAAAAGCATTAAATTTAAAGAACAAGAAATGACGCTTAGCGTCGATGATCCTCAATACTATCTTGAAAACCCATTTTATCTTGGCGCTACAGTAGGTCGATACGCTAATCGCATTGCAAAGGGGCGTTTTAGCTTATCTGGTACCCAATATCAACTAGAAGCAAATAACGGCCCTAATAGCCTGCACGGCGGCGTTAAAGGCTTTAATAAAGTACTTTGGCAAGTAACCAAACAAACTGAAAGTGAAGTTGAGCTTTATTATTGCTCGCCCGACGGCGAACAAGGTTTCCCCGGTGAGTTGCAGGTTTGGCAAACTATTAGCGCTAAAAACGGCGAGCTTACTCTGCACTTTAAAGCGCTAACCAATAAAGAAACGCTCGTTAACTTTACTAACCATTGCTATTTTAATCTTGATGGCAGCGAATCAATTAATGAACACCTTGTTCAAGTTAATGCCAATTACTATCTTCCTATTGATACAACTAGTATTCCACTTAATGAATCTGCATCAGTCACCGGTACCTGCTTTGACTTTACTAAGCCAGCTCAAGTTGGTGAGGCCTTAAGCGCCGTTCATCCTCAACTAGAAGCTGGAAATGGCTTTGATCACTGCTATATTTTTAATGATGACAGCAGTTTAAAGACGATGGCTACATTAACTTCGCCACACACGAACGTTAGTTTAACCCTTAAAAGTACGCAGCCAGGCATGCAGCTTTATACCGCAAACTTTGTTGGTTCGCCTTTTAAAGCACGGCAAGCTTTGTGTTTTGAAGCGCAAAATTGGCCAGATGCGCCAAATCGTGAAAATTTTCCAAAAGCTAATTTATTGCCGGGAGAGGATTACGAACAGGTTATTATTTACTCTTTTTCTGAATGAATACAGCATTCTAATGTTAATTTAAAGAAAATTAAAAGCAAAAATACAGTGATTAAATGCTATCCATAATTCAGGAAAAGGTTGCACTTTTTGCTGGTTTAAAGTATTTATAATATAAATAGTATTTGAAACTATATGCACTACCACAACGACACAACGACTACACACAATCAGGAGTTTTTAAAAAATGATAATTAACAATAAGTTATCGTTCAACAAGAAAACCGCGATCAGTATTGCTATCACAGGCATATTGGCAAGCGGAAACGTTGCAGCTCAAGGCGCTGAAGGCAATACGCCTACAGTAGTAAATGAAGATGTTGAAGTTATCGCAGTAACGGGTATCCGCAGCAGCTTACGTTCATCAATGTTAGATAAAAAAGCATCTAATGTTGTTACAGACGGGATTAAAGCAGAAGATCTTGGTAAATTTCCTGATTTAAACGTAGCAGAATCTCTGCAACGTATTACAGGTGTAGCAATTGACCGTAGTGGTGGTGAAGGCCAAGCGGTAACTATTCGTGGTTTTGGTCCACAATTTAATACTGTACTTGTTAATGGTCGTCAAATTGCGACAGACAGTGCAGGTCGTGAATTTAATTTTGATGTATTGGCGGCGGATCAAATCACCGGTGCTGATATTTATAAAAGTAATACAGCAACTCTTCAAGAAGGCGGCATTGGTGGTACGGTTAACGTAACTACAGCACGTCCTTTTGATTTTGGTGGTTTACATATTTTAGGTTCAGTTAAAGGTATGTACGAAAGCCTTTCTGAAGAAGTATCTCCATCAACATCATTCTTAATAAGTAATACGTTTAACGATGACAAGCTAGGTGTGCTTTTTGCCATCACTAATCAACAACGTAAACTTCAAAATAACCAAATTTTAACGGCTGGTTGGCGCGGTGGCCAAACAATCTCTAATCCAACGGATGGTGTATTGTTTGAAAATGCCTACATTCCACGTAACTGGGATCAAGTTGTTGATGAGCAAGACCGCGAACGAACAAACGCAAGTTTAGTACTACAATATGCACCGTCTGACGATGTTACGATTACTGTTGATGGCATGATTTCAAAATTCGAAGTTGACTCAACAGTACGCGATTTAGCATCTTGGTTTGAACCAGACCGCGTAGGTAGTGCAACGATTGATCCAGAAACAGGTACTCTTTTAACTTTCTCTCAAGAAGTTGGCTTAGGCGCACCAAGTGGCGACCCTGCAAGTGATTTTGTATCACATACACGTAACTCACGTGATGTAACTAATAAAGCATTTGGTATTAACGTTGACTGGCAAGTAAACGAGTCATTAAAAGCAAAATTTGATGTATCTCGCTCAACAGCCGAAAATGACCGAGCAGGTACTGACCGTTTTAACGTTGTAGGTATTATTAATAGCTATACTTTTGACGGTACTGGCAGTATTCCTACTGTACAGCATGATGGTTTTGAAAATGGTTCATTGCCTGATCCAAGCCTAGCGCGTCTTCACTACAATGAAATTGGTCTTCAATTTACAGATGAAGATGAAATTACTGAAGTAAAAGCTGATTTTGAATATGTGCCAGATAAAGGCCCAGTAGAGCGTATTAACTTTGGTGCTTATCGCCAAGAGCGTGAAAAATCAAGCTTCCAAGTATTTGGTAGCCAATGTCAATTTTGTGGTTACGGGACAGAAGCGCCACTTGATGCAATTGATTTTGAAGCTTATACAGCGAGTAACTACTTCCCTGGTTTGATCGATACATTTTATAGCTACGATGGCGATAAAATGCTTGATTACTTAGCCGATCAAGGTTTCCCAGTAGAACCAACACTACAAAATAACCGTTACACAATTAACGAAGACATCACTAGCTTATACATGGACTTTACGCTTGGTTTTGACCTTTCAGATATGCCTGTAACAGTTAACTTTGGCGCGCGTTACTCAGAAACTGATATTGAAGTTGCTGCAATACAAAGCTTTATTAGCGATGTAATACCAACGTCAGATGCGACATTGTTTGCTAACGTATTTGGCCCGGCTACAAGCATTGAACAAGGTACTAGCTACTCAAACTTACTCCCTTCTTTAAATGTTAAGTTAGAGCTGCAAGATAACATGATTTTACGCTTTGCAGCGTACGACAGTATCACTCGCCCAACGATGTCTCAGTTATCTCCTGCGACAAACTTTAACGAGCCACGTCGTCAAAACTTAACCGCAAGTGGCGGTAACCCTGCACTTAAACCATTCCAATCAGAAAACTGGGATATCTCTTACGAGTGGTACTACAACGATGCTAACTTATTTAGCTTTGCAGTATTTAGTAAAGAAGTAGATGACTTTATTGTTACCCTAACAGGTGCAGAAACATACGATATGACTGACCGCTCAGGTCCTGATTTTGTGTGTACTACATGTACAGACCAAGCAGATGACGAACTTATTGGTAGCTCAGAAGTTTACACAGTGACTCGTCCTCAAAATGGCGAATCAGCTAAAGTAACGGGTTACGAAGTTGGTGTAACTCATATGTTTGAAAATGGCTTTGGTTTTATTGCCAATGCAACAGTAGTAAACAGCGACATTAGTGTGGGCGCAGACACTACACAAACATTTGCACTTGAAGGTTTAGGCGATTCACAAAACTTAATATTTTTCTATGAGCAAGATAACTGGCAAGCACGTGTTGCATTTAACAACCGTGAAGGCTTTTTACGCTTAGTTGATAACGGCTTTAACGGTGAACCAGTGAACGTAGAAACTTACGGTCAGTGGGATATTAGTGCAAGCTACGATATTAACGAAAACTTCACTATTTTTGCCGAAGGCATCAATATTACTGAAGAAGAGCTAGTACAAACAGGTCGTTTTGCTAACCAAATCTATTCAGTTGAAGATAATGGCTCACGTTACGCGTTTGGTATTCGCGGATCGTTTTAATTAATGATGGAGGCGTATTTTTCGCCTCTTAGTTTTCATTACAGCACCAAGGTGCTAATACCAATTAGGTTAATTTAGCAGTAATGTATATTAGTTAACCTAATTGACTAAAATGAATACACATTAAATCAAAATGCCCTAACGGGCATTTGTTGTATAAAACGTTATCAAAAATACTCAAAGAGTAGTCCATTATGAATAAAGCAATAAAAACAGTAGCGGTAGTTGGCGGTGGTACAGCAGGATGGCTGAGCGCTGCAATTATAGCTTCGTATCACCAAGGTCAAAATGGTGACGGCTTAAAAGTGATGTTGGTTGAATCGTCAGACATTCCAACTATTGGCGTAGGTGAAGGTACCTGGCCCACGATGAAAAACACACTTCAGCAAATAGGCTTGCGTGAAGTTGATGTGTTTAAAGCCTGTAATGCTACCTTCAAACAAGGCGGGAAGTTTGTAAATTGGACTCATGGCAATAATGACTTTTACTACCATCCATTTACTGTACCGCTAGGCTACGGCCGTATAGATTTAGCCCCTTATTTAGATAATGTTGAAGACTTTGCACAGCAAACTAATTTTCAACATGATATTTGCGAAGCAAGCTTAGCCCCAAGAGGTATAGCGCAAGGTGATTATCAAGGTAATTGTAATTACGCTTATCACTTAGATGCCGGCGCTTTTGCAGAAATGCTTAAACAGCATTGTAAAAGTAAGCTTGGCGTAGAACATATTATTGGTACTGTTGATCAGGTAAAACTTGATGACGATGGTGCAATAAATGAGCTTACTCTAAAAGATCAAACCCGCACTATAAACGCCGACTTATTTATAGACTGTACTGGTTTTTCATCATTGTTATTAGGCCAAGCGCTCAACGTACCGCTTAAAAAAATGGACCACGTGCTATTTAACGACAGCGCACTGGCTATGCAAGTCCCTTACGATGAAAACGATGACTCCTTAGCCAGCCATACCATAGCAACAGCGCAAAACGCTGGATGGATTTGGGATATAGGTTTAACGCACCGCCGAGGTGTAGGACATGTATATTCAAGCAAATTTTTATCAGACGATGAAGCAGAGCAAAACCTAAGAAACTATTTAGGCGATGCAGCAAACGGTTTAACTGCCCGTAAAATTAGTTTTGAATCAGGATACCGTGAGAAGTTTTGGCATAAAAACTGTGTTGCTATTGGTATGTCAGCAGGGTTTGTAGAGCCGCTTGAAGCAACCGCTATTATGCTTGTTGAAATTTCAGCACGCTTTGTAGCAGAGCACATGCCAGCAGACACACAAGTAATGCCTATTGTAGCTAAACGCTTTAACGAGCAGATGGATTACCGCTGGCAGCGTATTATCGACTTTTTAAAGCTGCATTACATGCTAACCAAGCGCCCAGAACCTTACTGGCAAGCACATGTACAGCCCGATACGATCCCACAAACCCTGCAAGAAGATTTACTTCTTTGGGGAAGCCGTGGCCCGCTTATTCAAGATTTTCATGGCGCATTAGAGTTATTCCCTGCCGCCAGTTATCAGTATGTTTTGTACGGTATGGGCTTTAAGCCTGACTTTACTAAACAAGCATATTTGTATTCACAGCATGTGCAAGCCAAACAAATAATTGAACGTAACAGCCAGCTTACACAGCAGATGTTGCAAACTTTGCCGCCTCACCGTGCTTTTATAGAGCAGTGGTTAGCAGCTAACCCAGTTTAAGGATGTGTAACTATGGCTATTAGTGAACTAGTAAACACCAAACACCAAACATTAAAAATTAACCCCAATGCAGCCGTTGAATACGCAAAAACGCAGCATTTAGTTAATTTAAGAGCAAATGAAATAGCAAAAGCAGCCTGCGACTTACCTATTTTTTTAGCACGTAATACACAAAATGGCAGTTATACAGTATCAGCGTTAACCAGCTTTAGTGCAGGTCAAAGTTTATTGGTTAATAACAACCAATGGCAGGCACTTTACACACCGGTATGTATGCAAACCCAGCCTCTTTATTTAATGACTCGAGAAGCAAATAGTAGCGATTATTTTATCGCGATTGATGATCAAAGCTCAGCCGTAAACACGCAGCAAGGTGAGGCACTATTTGATGCTAAAGGTAATCCGAGTTTATTTTTAAGTGCACAGCAAAAACTGTTAGAAAGCGACTTAAAAAATGACTATCAAACGTATCAATTTACCCAAGAAGTTGCGCGGTTAGGGCTCATTAAAAACATAGATATTGTATTGCAGTTTGAGCAAGGCGAAACCCAAACTATTCAAGGTTTGAGCACCGTTGATGAAGACAAACTGCAAACATTAGATAGCAATACCATTGCAGAGCTACAAAAGCAGGGTTACTTGAGTGTGCTTAACAGCATGCTTATTTCACTGTTTCAGTTAAATGCATTGGTAAAGCTGCATAACCAACGTCCCGAACTTATGCCTTTAAAGCAGATTAAGTTAGAACTAAGTCGAGATGCGCACGCGCTGTAGCGTGCACTTTTTTATTACACAGACATTGCGCATAACGCGCAGGAGACACACACATGTCAGATAACATTTTACAGCTGGTGGTTTTTGTTTTTGTCACCGCTTTAATTGGTGGCCTTACTTATTGGAAATGCCGAGGCCAAAATCGCAATAACGGACAAAGCCAAACCAAAGAGTATTTTTTAGCGGGCGGTGGCCTTACTTGGATGTTTGTTGCAGGTTCAATCACATTAACTAATTTAAGTACTGATCAGCTTGTAGGTATGAATGGTAACCAAATGGCTTTACTGGTTTGGTGGGAGCTTGCAGCAATTATAGGTTTGATTATTTTAGCCAAAGTGTTCATTCCTGTTTATTACAAATACAACTGTACAACGACCACAGAGCTTTTAGAAAAGCGCTATAACAACAAACATATTCGCGCTGTTATTGGTGGTTTATTCTTTTTAGGTAATGCACTTATTTATATGCCAGCGGTTATTTATTCTGGCGCGCTATTTATGCAAACCATGTTTAAGGTTGATATTCCGCTAATGTATATTGCCACCGCATTTGCCATTATTGGTGCTGTTTATGCGTTTTTTGGCGGCCTACGAGCAGTTGCTGTATCGGATACCTACAATGGCATACTTGTACTAGGCATGGCTGTTTTAGTCGTGTTTTTAGCACTTAATGCGATTGATTATGACTTTACGGGTATTCCTGAGGAGCGCTTAACACTCATAGGCGATGCTGACTCACCTATTCCGTGGCCAACACTTTTAACCGGTATGATCTTTATTCAAATGTATTACTGGGGTACTAACCAAACAATCACACAGCGAGCAATGGCAGCACCTAATGTTAAAGAAGCGCAAAAAGGTATATTTGCAGCTGCGGGTATTCGTTTTTTAATCGTCCCTGCAATTGTGGTATTACCGGGTATTATTTCGTTTAAACTTTATGGCGATATTGGCGACGCTGCTTATGGTCGAATTGTGGGTGATGTAATGCCAGCATGGTTAACCGGTGTGTTCGCAGCGGCAATGGCAGCAGCTGTACTCTCTACTTACAACAGCTTATTAAATTCAGCTACAGCACTATATGTGTGTGACATTCACGAAGCGTACTTTAATAAAGAGCCAAGTGTTGTAAAGCTAAGTGGTTACGTAACATTGCTACTAACAAGTTTAACACTGGTGCTTGTACCAATTTACCAGCAAGCAGACAGTATTATTAACTTGCTACAGCAATTAAATGGCTTATTAAGTATGCCTATATTCTCAATTTTTGTAGTGGGCTTATTATTTAAAAATGTGGATGCACGTGCAGGTATTGCAGCAGTAATTTTAGGTGTTGTAATGTACGGCATGCTTACATTTGCAAACTCACCACTACATACTGACATTCATTACATTCACTTAATGCCAATTACACTGATTGTATGTGTAGCTTTTGCATTGATAGTAAATAAAGTGGTATTTGGTTTGAATGCGCAGTGGGCAGGTAAAACACCGGCACTTGATGACGCAGGCCAAGCACAAGTACAAAAATAGATTATAAATAGTTTAAGCTGAAAAAATCGGCCATGGGGCAACTCTGGCCGATTTTTTATATATATTAAAAGCAATAACAGAGCTTTAAAGTAAAGGTTAGTTTAATACCTTTTATTACAGTGGTACTTCCAGTGAGTTTATCTGACTATTTGCGATGTAAAGACTATCAAAATCTAATTTGTATGATATATACTATTATTATTGAGTGTCACCATCTGATAGATTGTGGCTCAAGCAAAGAGATACATTTAGTAAATAGTGTAGCTTACTAATTTTCGTTATATTTATAACTCACACAATGAACAAGAGGATAGGAAAATCATGGCCGACACTAAATCATTTTATCGATTAGACAGTGTAAACAGCACCGTTATTTTCGACTGCCAGAGCAAAACACCGGCGTTACTGTACTTTGGTAAACGCCTATCTGAGCAAACAACAGAAACAATGCTTACTCAGCTTGCTACCCGTCAAGAAGTAAAATGTGCCGTGGTTGAAGAAGCGCCTATTTCTCTATCTCCGTTATTAGGCGAAGGCTTTACTGGTGCGCCAGGGCTTGAGCTAGTAAATGATTCAATCGCATGGTCAGTAGGGCCACAACTTCAAGAAGTTCGTCAGCCTTCAAGTGCGACTGTTGAGTTTGTAAGTGTAGATAAGCTTCGTGGTATTGAAGTCGTGCACAGCATTACACTTGATAAAAGCACTGACGTACTTAGCGCGCATACCGTATTAACTAATTTAGGCGGCTCACCACTGGGCGTTAATTTTTGCGCCGCGCCAACATTTCAATTGCCAGATAGCGTAAGCAAAATAGTGAGCTTTGAAGGTCGTTGGTCAAACGAATTCCAGCGTCAATCGGTTGATTTAGTCTTAGGCAGTTTTGTTCGTGAAAACCGTAAAGGCAAAACATCACACGATGTATTTCCTGGTTTATTAGTGCATAACGAAAATGCAGGCGAGCAGCACGGCGAATGTTACGGCTTTCATTTAGGTTGGAGTGGTAATAATAAACTACGCGCAGAGCTTTTAGCTGAAGGTCGTCGTTACGTGCAAATGGGTGAGCTATTACTTCCTGGTGAGCTTACGCTTGCTAAAGGTCAAACGTATCAAAGCCCGAGCATTTATGGCTCGTTTTCGAGTGAAGGTTTTAGTGCGCTTTCTCGTAATTTTCAT
Organism: Pseudoalteromonas sp. SA25; assembly: GCF_011378705.1. NCBI lineage: Bacteria > Pseudomonadati > Pseudomonadota > Gammaproteobacteria > Alteromonadales > Pseudoalteromonadaceae > Pseudoalteromonas > Pseudoalteromonas sp. SA25. The sequence goes on from NZ_WTKV01000012.1 coordinate 45,021, forward strand.
CGTTTTGTTAAAGCTAATTTACTTAGCCAAGCACAGCGTGAAAAAACGCGTCCTGTGCATTACAACACATGGGAAGGCATTTACTTTGATCACGACGTAGATACGCTTAAGCAACTAGCCGACAAAGTGGCCCCGCTAGGTATTGAACGTTTTGTACTTGATGATGGTTGGTTTAAAGGCCGCCGTGGCGATAACGCTGGTTTAGGTGATTGGACAGTAGATTACAAAATTTACCCAGATGGTTTATCACCAGTCATAGATCATGTGAATAGCTTAGGTATGGAGTTTGGTATTTGGTTTGAACCAGAAATGGTTAACCCAGATAGTGATTTATACCGCGCGCATCCTGATTGGGTTTTAGGCTCTCAAAACAACGAACAGTTAAGCTTTAGAAATCAGCTAGTACTTGATTTAACGCGCTCTGAGGTTGTTGAGTACCTATACAAAGCGATTGACGATATTTTAGTTGAATACCCAACTATTAAGTACATTAAATGGGATATGAACCGCGATATTAACCATGCGGGTAATTTTGATGGTAAGCCAGCAGTGCATCAGCAAACATTAGCACTTTATCGTTTAATTGACCGTATTAAAGCGGCGCACCCTGGTCTTGAAATAGAAAGCTGTTCGTCAGGTGGTGCACGTGTAGATTACGGCGTACTTGCACACACAGACCGTGTATGGACGTCAGATTCAAACGATGCGCTTGATCGCCTTGAAATACAGCGTGGATGTTCGTTCTTTTTCCCATCGTCGGTAATGGGGGCACACGTAGGCCCACGCGATTGTCATATCACAGGGCGTAATGTAAGTATTGAAATGCGTGCTGCGGTATCAATGTTTGGCCACATGGGAATCGAAATGGACCCACGTGAGCTGACCGATCACGAATACAATGCACTTAAAGCGGCAATAGCACTTCACAAAGAGCATCGTGAGTTTATTCATGCTGCCGATTTATACCGCCTAGATAGCGATGATTTATCAATTAATTTTGGTTTAATTGATGAGCAAAAAACAAAAGCATTATTTGCCTATAACAGCGTTCGCGAAACACCGCGTACAGCGCCTAATAAGCTTCGTTTTGTTGGCCTAGATGCCGATGCGCAGTACACACTTAATTTAGTGTGGCCGGTAAAATTTGAAGAGTATCGTCCATCTTCTATTGCAGCGGTAAATGGTCAAACATTTACCGGTGAAGCGTTAATGCAGTTTGGTTTACAAATGCCAATTTCATTCCCGCAAACATCGCTTATATTTGAGCTTAACAAAGCTTAAATTTAACTAAGAGCAGTAAAGGGCGAAAATCGCTTTTATGCTGCTCTATTGAGATATCAGTAGTCAGCTCTATATTGTTTAGAGCTGACTTTTTTATATCTTTAGTAAGCTAATTTAGTAAATTAACTTAGTAAACTCAAAAGTATCGAAAATAGAGTGGTTACGCTTGCGCGTAATTTTGCTTGTTACCCAACCAACGTTGAATTAGTGGGTCAACAACCTCAGGGTGTTGCTTAAGCATTTGTTGTGCAATTGGTCTAACTTGGTTGAGGATGTGCTTATCGCGGGTAAGATCGGCAATTTTAAACTCGGCTAACCCTGTTTGTTTTGTACCGAGTACTTCACCAGGGCCACGAATTTCTAAATCGCGCTCAGCTATCACAAAACCATCGTTACTATCGCGTAGTACACCTAATCGCTTTTGAGCAGTATGAGACAGTGGTGCGTGGTATAAAAGCACGCAATGCGATGCAGTAGCGCCACGGCCAACTCGCCCACGTAACTGATGCAGCTGTGCTAAGCCTAAGCGCTCAGGGTTTTCTATAATGATTAAGCTCGCATTAGGGACATCTACACCAACTTCAATAACCGTCGTGGCAACTAAAACATGTATATTACCTGCTTTAAACTCGCTCATAATGGCTTGTTTTTCAGCTGATTTCATTCGGCCATGTACTAAGCCTACGTTTAGCTCTGGTAGCGCTTCTTTTAACTGCAGTGCACTGTCTTCGGCGGCTTGGCATTGCAGTACTTCAGATTCATCAATAAGTGTACACACCCAATAAACTTGGCGGCCTTGCTCGTTACACGCTAATTTAACGCGAGCAATAATATCGTCCCTACGAGTATCTGGAAGTGCTACTGTTATGATTGGCGTACGCCCAGGTGGTAACTCGTCAATCACAGAGGTTTCTAAGTCGGCATAGGCGGTCATAGCGAGCGTACGTGGGATAGGTGTTGCGGTCATAACTAGTTGATGAGGGTAACAATCACCAAACTTACCCTTTTCGCGCAGTGATAAACGCTGGTGGACACCAAAGCGGTGTTGTTCATCAATAACGATAAGCACTAAGTTATTAAACTTAACTTCATCTTGAAATAAAGCGTGAGTACCTACAATCATTTGGGCTTCACCAGAGGCTATTTTTTCAAGTGTTGCTACGCGCTCTTTGCCTTTTGTTTTACCGCCAAGCCAAGCAACTGTTATACCTAGTTGATTAAACCACGTTGTAAAATTAACGCCATGTTGCTCTGATAAAATTTCAGTAGGAGCCATTAAAGCTACTTGAAAGCCCTGCGCAATGGCTGTTAGTGCACTAAGTGCTGCTACTAGGGTTTTACCTGAGCCTACATCGCCTTGTACTAAACGCATCATTGGATACGCGTGTTGCATGTCACCTTTAATTTCAGCAACTACGCGGCTTTGCGCATTTGTGGGTGCAAAAGGAAGTAGCTCTAAAAATTGGCTTTCTAATGTGTTTACCGGATTTAATGCCACGGCTTTAACTTGTTGCCCTTGCTCTCGTACTTTTAATAAGCTGAGGTTTTGAGCAAGTAACTCCTCAAATACAAGGCGCTGTTGAGCAGGATGAGTGCCTTGTTCTAATGCAGTTACATCAACATCATTTGGTGGGCGATGCAGTAATAATAAGGCGTCACTTAGTGGCATATTTGATGGCTGCCACTGTGAAGGCAGTAGTTCTTCTACTGAGTATTTATGCAGTAAATCAATAGCCTGTTCACTTAAAGCTCTAATCGATAGTTGCTTTAAACCTTCTGTTGTTGAATAAACGGGCGTTAATGTGGTCGCTACCGGCTGCTCGTTAGAGGTATCGCTGATGCTGTATTCAGGATGACTCATTTCAAAGCCAACACGGCCACGGCGCACTTCACCAAAACAACGTATTATTTTACCAGCACTAAATGCGTTTTTTTGTGCAGCGGTAAAATTAAAAAACCGTAATGTTAGTCTGCCAGTACCATCATTGATTTGGCAAACAAGCATGCGCCTTTTACCAAACGTGATTTGGCTTGTTTCAATTGTTGCTTCAACACTTACGTGGCTATGAAGCGACAACTCGCTAATCGCGTATAAGCGAGTGCGATCTTCATAGCGAAGTGGCAAATGAAAAAGCATATCTTGCACAGTTAAAATACCTAGCTTTAACAAACGCTCAGCCATTTTTGGGCCGACCCCTTTGAGCTCTGTAATTGGGTATTGATTTAAGCTAGGTTTAGACAAAGTGTATCAATCTTATTATTTGTGAGTAGGCTAAGTGTACTTACAGAGCTTTAGTCCATCAAGTATGTTTTAAAGCTTGCCAAAATTGCTCGTCAGCGACTATTTCGCCGTTTTCATCAAGTGCAGGGTAGGGTAATTTTTTTTGTTTACACTGCCTTGCAATAATAGGGTGGCAGCCTTCAAAGTAAAGTGGGTGCTTAACTTCGGCGCTCAACATATCTCTATTATATAAACCAGCCAGCTCACGTTGGCGCTGTGCTTCAAACAATATTAGCGCAGCAGCAACCGAAACATTTAGCGATTGCACCATGCCTTGCATTGGAATAATAATATTTTGATCGGCATATTCTAGGGCTTTTTCTGATATCCCCGTTTTTTCTTGTCCAACAATAATAGCCGTTGGCTTGGTGTAATCTACTTCTCTAAAATCAACGGCATCTTCTGATAGATGAGTCGCGAGTATTTGTATTTCTGGATTGCGTTCACGCATTGCAGTAACGGCATCATCAATATTTCTATGTAAGTGCGTCTCTAGCCAGTTTTTACTGCCGCCTGAGGTATTGTTTGTTAGCCATTTTTGCTTTTCAGGCCATACAGCATGTACGTGATGGCAACCAACCGCATCAGCACTTCGTACTATTGCAGATAAGTTATGGTGTTTGTGCACGTCTTCTAAACACACGGTTAGGTCTGTTTGACGGCGCGAAAGTACGTCTTCGATTCTTTGATAGCGAGTTTGCTGCATGGTTATCCTCTTTTTTCGGCAATTATACGAGATTTTTGCAGTTAAGGCATTACCGTACGGCTAATTGGATTTTGTAGAGAAATAAGTGTTTCTGTTGACTGAATGGCTTCTATTGCCTGTATTTTATTAATCAGCACATCTTGTAAGTGATCAATGGACTTTGTCATTACCTTTATAAATATGCTGTAGTTACCTGTTGTGTAATAAGCCTCTACCACTTCCTCCAATGCTTCTAGCTTTATAAGCGTTTGCGGGTAATCACGTGCGTTATTTAAATTAATACCTATAAAGCAGCATACATCGTAGCCTAGCTGTTTAGTATTAATCGTTAATTGGGTGCCTGTAATGATCCCTGCTTGCTTCATTTTTTCAATTCTTACGTGAATTGTCCCTGCGCTTACATTAAATCTTTTTGCTAATTCGGCGTACGCAGTACGGGCATTTGCCATTAACGCATGAAGTATCTGTTTATCGAGATTATCGATTAAATAATTTTCCATTATATTTTTCTCATAAAATTATCGAATATATGGTTTTTTATACCACTTAATTAATGGTTTTTATATATTAAAGCTATTTTTGTTATGGGATGTTGAATTAATCCTTTAAATCGTTACATTAACTTCATTAAGGGCGCTAGTTAGAGCGCTTTTTATCAATTAAGCAAGTAACAATAACTGGGAATGAGGCCAATTATTATGAGTTCACACTATGTGCAGCAACAGCAGCAAATAAGTAAAGTTAAGCAATTTTTTTCACAACAACTAGAAACCCAACTTGGGCTGGTTGAGGTTCAAGCCCCAATTTTGGCTAAGGTTGGCGACGGCACGCAAGATAACTTAAGCGGCCATGAAAACGCAGTTGCTGTAAATGTGAAAGCGATTACAGATAGCCGCTACGAAGTGGTGCATTCACTGGCTAAGTGGAAACGTAAAACACTGGCTACTTATGGCTTTGGTGTTGGTGAGGGTATTTACACTCAAATGAAAGCTTTGCGCCCAGATGAAGATTCATTAAGCCCTATTCATTCTGTATATGTTGATCAGTGGGATTGGGAAAAAGTAATTAGCGAAACGACAGAGCGTTCGCTGGCAACACTAAAGCAAACTGTTCAATCTATTTATAAAGGGATAAAAGAGACGGAAGCTTTTGTAAATGAGTCTTATGGTTTGACGCCTTTTTTACCGGACGATATTAAGTTTGTGCACAGTGAAGAGCTACGTAAAATGTATCCTGACTTTAGTGCTAAGCAACGCGAAAAAGCCATTGCACAAGAATATGGTGCTGTATTTTTGATTGGTATTGGTGGCGCGCTTGGAGATGGCAAAATTCATGATGTAAGAGCCCCAGATTACGATGATTGGTCTACGCCAACATGCGATCAATATATGGGTTTAAATGGTGATATTTTAGTATGGAACCCAGTACTTGAGGATGCATTTGAAATATCATCAATGGGTATACGTGTAAGCCCTGAGGTTTTAAAAGCGCAGTTAAGTACAACTGGAGATGAAGACCGCTTAGAGTTTGATTGGCATAAAGCGCTACTACAAAGTAAATTTCCGCAAACGATTGGCGGTGGAATAGGGCAGTCTCGCTTGGCTATGCTATTGCTGCAAAAGCAGCATATTGGCCAAGTACAAGTGGGTGTATGGCCAAGTCAAACTTATGATACGGTAAGTGGCTTACTTTAAATTGTAAAAAAGTGAGTTAATTTGAGTGCTCAATAGAGCACTCAATTTTTTAGTGTGTTTTAAACTCTATTTCAATTTTATTATTTAAAAGTTTAACGTTGCACGGAGGGTAATTGCGGATTGTTTTAAGTACTTTATCAAAAATATGAATCTCTACACCTGAATGCAAAACAGAATTCACCGTTAAATTAGCGTCGCTAAGTAAATCGTGTAAGTCGTGATCTAAGTTTGAAAGACGTTTTTCTAATAGCTCTGCTTGCTCACAGTAATGTTTTTGAGTAGCTCCAATTTTAGTAATTAATATTTTCTTCTTTTCGGCATCCTTCACTAAATCAGTTTTTTCTAGCGCTGCTTGCAGCGTATCTAATTGTGCATCTGTTTTAGCTAAGTCTTTAAAGCAATTATCAGTATCCGCTGTTATTTCAGCGCCAGAAGCCGCTAGGTTAATAATCATTTTAGCGCCTGATTCATTCCCTATTTCGCCAGCAATGAGAGTTGTTGCATCAAGTATTTCACCACCAAATATTTTACCCTTAGGTAAGTCGGATTGGCCTACTTGCAGTAAGCGCTTAGCTTTTATTACACAATGGCTTGTTTGGCGATCAATAAAAATATTATTTGCATCGAGGTAACAATACTGTGAGTGAGATACATGAATATCACCTAGCGCAATTAGCTTGCAAGAAAGTGACTTACTATCCACTTTTTGATGGCCAATAATGCCTTGTTTAACCGTGATGTTTCCGCCTGCGGTAAGCTCGCCAGATTCAACCGTGCCAAATATAGTAATATCGCCTTTGGCAGTTACTTTCATCCCAGGGTCTATATTGCGAGTAACAATAACACTGCCTTGAAAGTCAATATGGCCGCTTTTTACATTTACATCTGAAATGGTAAAAATATCGTCGACACGCATACCATTATTAATTTCAACCGGAACACCAGCAATAGTAGAGACTAACTCAAGCGGATTCATTTTTGATATTTCAGTGCCTTCGCCTGCCACTAATTGTTTATTTTCTCCGGGCTTTGCGGGCAGTATGTCACCTATTACGGTAAAGCCTTCTTTACCGGGGGTTGCTGGTTGCTGGCGAATAAGCACAGAGCCAGGTTCTACGCTTGCAAGCTTGCCAAAGTCGCGCATGTCCACACTGCCATCTTCTTTGAGCTTGGGCGCTTTTAAGCGGTCTTTTAAAGTCTCTACGGTTGTTATTAGTTTAGTGGCTAAACCATCGCTTGGGAGCCTACCTTTAGCTAATATCCCCTTAACTACAGATCCCGCAGAGTGTTCAGATTGTTTTTGTAGCAGCTGTTCTAAAAAAGCTTGTTTATACCCACGCACAATGCCTGCTTTGACGAGTTGTTTTTTTGCATCTTCTAAACTTAATAACTTTCCACCTTGGGCAATCGTTAGCTCGCCAATGGTCAGCATTTTATCGTCGCTAATTGTTACATTTAAAGTGGCATTGTGTTTTGTTGCTACAACGAGAGTTTGTTGTGTGTTTTCGTTTTTAAAAAAATCATTAATAGCGTCATGATCTATTTTACAGTCGCAAAAAGCTGACTTTTCGAGAGCCTCTAAAATAAATGCAGCGCTGGGAGGAATATGCTCTTTTACATCAAGTAAAACATTTCCATTGTTGGCAAGCTTAAACACGAGTTAATCCTTTTTTACTACTTAAGTTAAGTTTGTTTTTTAAAACACAACTACAGATTGCTAGAAATTTACATTTGAGTCAAGAAGTCAGATAAAACGAAGTGTGGAGCGAAAAATAAAGGCTATAGAGAAGCTCTATAGCCTGTAATACTTAATTGGTAGAAGGTAATTCCATTATTCCGTCTATTTCAACTTGTGCACCTTTTGGTAGTGCACGAACACCTAATGCAGCTCTCGCTGGGTAAGGTTGTTTAAAGTATTGGCTCATCACTTCATTTACAGTGGCGAAGTTAGATAGATCAGTTAGGTAAATATTGATTTTAACTAAATCGTGAATTTTTCCGCCTGCTTCTTCACATACCGCAGCAATATTTTTAAATACTTGATGCGTTTGCTCGCTAAAATCTTCTGAAATCATTTCCATCGTTTCTGGAACTAATGGAATTTGACCAGATAAATAAACAGCGGTACCTACTTTAACTGCTTGGCTGTAAGTGCCAATAGCTGCAGGTGCTTTGTCGGTAGAGATAAATGCTTTATTCATGTGTTTCCTATTTTATTTTTTACGATAGACTTTTTGTACATCAGGCATAACGCGAATGCGGCGCATAATGTTAGCAACGTGGATACGGTTTTTAACGGTAACCCCTAAATCTATCACGTATAAATTACTTTCTTTTTCATCGGTGGCAATTTCGACAATATTGGCTTGGGTTGTAGCGACAACATTGGTTAGCTTAGCTAACGCGCCTTGATGGTTAATAATTTCAACTCTCAGAGCTGCAATATATTCTTTTTCTGGGTTATCGTCCCATTTTACAACTAAGTATTTAGAACGCTCATTTTCCCAACCACGAATATTTTTACATTCTTGGCGGTGAACGGTCAGGCCCTTACCTTGGCTTATATGAGCCGTAATGGCATCGCCTGGTACAGGTCGGCAACACTTAGAGTAATTCACTAACATGCCTTCAGTACCAATAATGGTCGCTTTAGCTTGGCTTGTTATATCAGTTAAATCGTCATTGTCATTTTGCAATAAGCGCTTGGCAATTAACATACTCATTAAGTTACCAGAGCCAATTTCTACAAGTAATTCAAGAAGCGTAGTTAGTTCGTGCTCTTCAAGTACTCTCGCTATATTTTCATCAGCAATGCTATCTAGTTTGTTTTCGCCTAATGCCGAATCAAGTAAACGACGCCCTAAAAGCATAGCCTCTTCATGATGCTGGCTTCTAAGGTAATTACGAACACCCAAGCGTGCTTTACCAGTAACAATAAAGTTTAGCCATGTTGCATTAGGGTGGGCACCTGAGCTTGTTATTATCTCTATGGTTTGCCCTGTATCTAATGGCCTACTTAAAGGATGTGGCTTGCGATTAACGCGAGCGCCTACACAAGTGTTGCCTACATCAGTATGAACCGCATACGCAAAATCGACTGCGGTAGCGCCCATTGGTAGCTCAACAATACGACCATCAGGTGTAAATACGTAAATTTCTTCTGGGAATAGCTCAGTTTTTACGTTTTCAATAAATTCAAACGATGAACCCGCACTTTGCTGAAGTTCTAATAAGCTTTGCATCCATTGGCGAGCACGTTGCTGCGAAGTATTACCTGCACCATCACCTGATTTTTTATACATCCAGTGCGCCGCTACACCTTTGTCGGCCATCTGATCCATATCGTGAGTACGAATCTGAATCTCAACAGGTATTCCGTGTGGGCCAACTAATGAAGTATGAAGCGATTGGTAACCATTAGTTTTTGGTACAGCAATATAATCTTTAAAGCGTGTTTCTATAGGCTTATAAAGACTATGAGCCACACCTAATACGCGATAACACGTATCCATAGAATCAACTGCAATTCTAAACGCGTAAATATCCATAACTTCGTTAAATAGCAGTTCTTTATTAAGCATTTTTTTATAAATACTATATAAATGTTTCTCACGGCCTGACACAGTCGCTTTAATGCCTGACTCTTCAAGACGTGCTTCTATTTCATGTTGGATATTAGTGATAACTTCTTTGCGATTACCACGTGCTTTAGCTACTTCAGATTTAAGTGCGCGATGACGCATAGGATATAAAGCTTGAAAACCTAAGTCTTCAAGCTCATTTTTAATATCGTGAATACCTAAGCGGTTTGCTATTGGCGCGTAAATCTCAAGCGTTTCACGTGCTATTCTGCGGCGCTTATCTGGGCGCAGTGCCCCTAAAGTACGCATATTGTGCGTTCTATCAGCAAGCTTGATTAAAATAACTCGAATATCCTGAGTCATTGCCATAATCATTTTGCGGTAGTTTTCAGCTTGGAATTCTTTTTTATCTTTAAAGCTGAGCTTATCGAGCTTACTTACACCTTCAACGAGTTCTGCCACAGTTTCGCCAAAAATTTCGGCTAAATCTTGTTGGCTAAAATCAGTATCTTCAATTACATCATGCATTAGCGCGGCCATGAGCGTTTCATGGTCAAGATGCATGCCTGCAAGAATTTGGGTTACTTCTACTGGATGAGTTATGTAAGGTTCGCCACTTGAGCGAGTTTGTCCTTCATGGGCCTCTCGGGCTACCACGTAAGATTTTTGAACCAGCTCTACATCAGCAGCGGGCAAGTATTCTGAAATTTTCTTTTTAAGACCTTCAAAAAGATACATTCACACTCCAATGTTCTAGTGAAGCAAATTAGGTAAGCTACGAATATACGATGAAATGAAAGGATTGCCAACGGCTATAGTAGAAATACTGCGCCGTTGGCTAAATCAGACCGGGAGGTCGATTATTGGTTGCCACCAACAATGGCAGCAACAGCAGCTAATTCTGCTGCTTCTTGGTGTTGTTGTTCTTCACGGTCAATTAAGTCCATTGAAGCGCTATCAACTAAACCTAATTCAATTTCACGTAAAGCAACTACCGTTGGCTTATCGTTTTCAGGGTCTACTAGTGGAGTTTTACCACCAACAGCAATTTGGCGGGCACGACGAGCCGCAACTAAAATTAAGTCAAAACGATTACCAACTGCATCTACTGCATCTTCAACTGTTACGCGGGCCATCACAGCACTCCAAAAATAATTTAAAAGCAAAGACGTAGTTTACTCCAAGGAGCCACTTTCGCCAATAGCCAGTGTTCAATTTTTATCAGTTTTACTTGCCTAAGCCTAATTTAAGTAAGCTTAAATTATTTAAGCAGACTATTTAGTAAAACTTGGTGACGATCTTCTTGCGCTTTTAGTGTTAAGCGCTGAGCCATTACAATCATTTCTATGTCGGCAAGTGCGTCCTCAAAGTCATCATTAACAATTACAAAGTCGTATTCATTATAATGTGATGTTTCAGATTGTGCTTTTGCCATACGAGAGGCAATAACTTCAGCCGAATCTTGGCCACGGTTATTTAAGCGTTGTTCTAATTCTTCTTTTGAAGGCGGTAGAATAAAAATAGTTTGTACGCTTGGCATAATTTTGCGCACTTGCTGAGCGCCTTGCCAATCAATATCTAAAAACACATCAATACCCGCATCAAGTTGCGACTCAATAGCCTGCTTTGATGTGCCGTAGTAATTATCGAATACTTGAGCCCATTCAAAAAAGTCATCTTTGGCAATAAGCGCTTTAAATTCGTCTGTAGATACAAAGTGATAATGCACGCCATTTTCTTCACCTGGGCGAGGGGCGCGAGTTGTATGTGATACAGATACTTTCATGTCAGCGTGTTTTTTTAATAACGCATTGATTAAGCTTGATTTACCAGCACCAGAAGGGGCTGACAAAATAAATAAGTTACCGCGAGTTTGTGCCATGTTTTTCTCTACCTAAAAATAAACAGGCTTGGGTTACAAGTAAGCCAAGCCTTTAATTAACTGCATTGTACTTTAATTAGCTCACCTTGCTCAAGTTAGTCGTGCTCATGTTGGTCATGTCCAAATTGGCTTGGGAGTATTTTGCTAAGTTAGATTTTAAATAAAATTGCAGTTTAAAATTGTCAACGGAACTAGCCGCTAGATATAAGTATTTGATAAGGTGAAGTATCACCTATTAAAGGAGCCTTTATGCTTAATAAAACCTTATTTACCGCACAACAAGTAAGAGATAGTGAAGCTTTAGCGGCTAAAAATAGTCATTGCGATTTATTTACCCTAATGCAGCGAGCAGGAGAGGCTGTATATAAGCAATGGCAGCTATTTGATGCACAGCATACATTAGTCATTGTTGGCCATGGTAACAATGCTGGAGACGGTTACATTGTAGCTAGGCTGATCAAGCAATCAGGTAAAAATGTAACAGTATGTGCTGCTGAACCCGAAAAAACATTAAAAGGTGATGCTGCAAAAGCGCAGCAGCTATGGGTAGAAGCGGGTGGGGTGGTTTCTCATTTTACAAAAGATGCTCTTAATGAGTGCGATATCGTTATTGATGCGCTCCTTGGTACTGGGCTTAAAAACACAGTGCGTGATAACTTTGCGGGCATAATTAAAGCTTTAAATAACAGTGATAAGCCCGTAATAAGCATTGATATACCGTCAGGCATTGAAGCAAATACAGGACAGCCTTTAAGGTGCGCAGTACAAGCGACTTCAACCGTTACTTTTGTAGGTATAAAGCAAGGGCTCACAACGACGGCAGGTAAACAATATAGCGGTAAGTTAGTATTTGATGATTTAGCAATTGGTGATGCGTTTACTTGTATCACTCAATCTTCAGGAACCCTTGTTAATATCAATAGCTTTAAAGGAATAGCCACGCGGGCAATCAATAGTCACAAAGGAAGCCACGGTAAACTTTTATGTGTTGGTGGCAATCAGGGTACTGCAGGTGCAATTAGGTTAAGTAGTGAAGCAGCTCTTAGAACGGGTGCTGGCATGGTAAGAGTGTATACACACGAAAGCTCAATAACGCCTATTAGTATTGGCAGACCAGAACTTATGGTAAGCAGTAATAACTTACATCAAGCGCTAGAGTGGGCAAGCTGCGTTGTTATTGGCCCAGGGCTTGGGCAAGACGAGTGGGCACAACAAACATTCGATGAAGTAATGCAATATTGCCAAAACAATAAAATGCCATTGGTTATAGATGCAGATGCCCTTAATTTACTGGCTAAGCAAGCTTCATCATACACGTTAGAGCAATGCGTACTTACTCCACATCCCGGCGAAGCTTCGCGACTGCTAAGTGTTAGCACCAGCGAAATCGAATCTGATCGTTTTAACTATGCTCGTCTTTGCTCCAAGCGCTATACCGCGACTTGTGTATTAAAAGGCGCGGGAACATTAATAGATAATGCCCAGCACACGTGGGTATGTGAAGATGGCAACCCGGCATTGGCCGTTGGCGGCAGTGGCGATGTACTTACTGGTATTATTGGTGCATTGCTTGCCCAAGGTTTAACTATTGATGAAGCAGCACGCTATGGTGTAACACTGCATGCTAAAGCCGGTGATATCGCAAGTGAGCGAGACGGGCAAAGGGGAATGCTACCCAGTGATTTATTCGCAATTGTAAGAGAGTTAGTTAATAAAGTGACGTGAGTTTAAGCGTCACTCAACTATCAGTGTTCGGCTTTAAATTGTGGAACGTTATTGCACCCACTAAAAAGCATACACCTACATAAAGCCAAACACTGCTCGCTATAATATTCCACGTATCGGCTCGTATTAATGCAGGGATAATTATTAAGCTTCGTATGATACACAAGGTTGCAATAGCAATTAAAGCGGTTCTAGTAAGTACTATGTTACGCACTAAGCCAATTGCTGATAAGGCGAATGCAGTACAGGCAAACATGAGTCCAGCTATTGCAATACTACCTAAAGGCGCAAGGAATGTACCTTGCTGTGATGATTCTATTATTTGTATTGGGGCGCGAGCAAATATAAACCAACTAGTGCCACCCCATATACAAAGTAAATGCCATACAGCCGCTGCAGATGCAATAACTCCTGCGCTTAATAAAAATTTTGCTTTTATATTTAACAGCATTTTATCTCACTGATTATTAAGCTGTAATAAATCCCATTTTGTACCATACAAGTCTTCAAAAACCGCTACGGTGCCATAGGGTTCTACTCTAGGCTCTTCGTTAAATGTAACGCCTTTAAAAAGCATTAAATTATAATCTCGCCAAAAGTCATCGGTATGCAAAAATAAAAACACGCGACCACCCGTTTGATTACCAATAGCACTCATCTGTTCGGGCGTTGTGGCTTTAGCAAGCAGTAGATTAGTCCTGCTCGAATTAGTCCCATTTGAACTAGCCCCGTTTGAATTTGGAGGTGAAATCAACACCCAGCGTTTACCCTCTCCTAAATCAGTATCCTCCACTAACTCAAAGTTAAGCTTTTGAGTATAAAACTCAATGGCATCGTCGTAGTCCTTAACAACTAATGCAATGCTGCCAATATGCTGTTGAACGTTAGTCATGTTTAGCTCACTCCGTACTATTAAATAAATGTGCTTTTTATCATATTTAGTAAACGATTACGCAGGTATATGCCCGCAGTATGTAATATGAATTAACTTACGAGTTCGTCTTCATCATCGGGTGGATCACCTGAGTCTTCTTTGCGTTTTCTTTGTTCTTGTTTTGCTTTTTGTACATTTTCGTATGTAGGCGGTGGGATAGGAATAATAGAAATAAGCGGAAAGAATGCTAAAAATAAATAAGCCCCCTTAGACATACTTTTACCCCACGTGACCATTTTGAGCATAGCCCAAACTACGAATGAAAATAACCCAGTCACAAGGGCAACAAAAACAAAGAAGATGAATATTCCGTTATTATTTAATAAATCCATTTAATATAAATCTTAGTTATACGTAACTTAGATGTGGGTATAAATTAAACAATATCAATCTGCTTTATAATAAAAAGCAAAACCCAGCCGAGGCTGGGTCTACTTTAAATCGATTTTTAGTACTAAGTGCATAAAGTGTTTATCTGTGTAATTCACCAGCACGTTCTGGTTGATAGGTTACTTCTTTTATTTTTACCTTTATTAAGCCGCCACTCGGTTTAGGCCACTCAATTTCGTCGCCTTGGTTTAGCCCAAGTAATGCGCTACCAACGGGTGATAATATCGATATTTTATCGCCGCTAGAGTCACTACTCTTTGGGTACACCAAGGTTAACGTAAATTCTTCTTTAGAAGACTCAACAATAAAGTTTACAGTTGAGTTCATCGTTACAACTGACGATGGCATATCTTTAGGTTCGACTATTGTTGCTCGTGCCAGTTCAGCTTCCAATTCTTCTTTATTAGCAAAGCTACCTGCAGGCAATGATTCCATTAAGTCATACAATCTATCTGCATCGAGTGATGAGATGATTAGTTCAGGTTTTTTATTCATCTTAATATCCTTAATAATTTTTAATAAATAAAATTAACTCTGAGTATGGCTTGGCATGCATTTAAGAAGCAAAGGGATACGCGAAGTCATTTTATTAATTAGCCACACCTGTGGCTTTTACTTTATTTGTGCCCAATAGCTAAAAACCCAGCCGAAGCTGGGTTTTTATTTGAGCTAGGTGTTTAGGGGATGATTACATCATTCCGTCCATTAGCTTATTTTTAAAGGGGTGCAAGCTTAACTTCTAAAATATACCCCAACTTATACCCCACTTTTCGTATGAGTGTATTGTTGTAAGTTCATACCTATAAAATCAGTTTTTCTGAGGGAAGTAAAGAATGATATTCCCCATTATGATAATTAGCCCTTAGCGTTCTAAATATCAAAAATGCATATTCATAATAAAGTATTGACTGCATTATTTAAAGGTACTAATTAATTTCGTGTGTTATATAGGTACTGACCTCATAATATGAAGCTGTGCACCTAGCAGTGGCGATTATTTTAGGGTATCAATTTAATGGCCAGTGTAAGCCGCAGTTAGGGTGACCACTATAATCTAAAAAGGAAATATTACATTATGAGCTATAAAGATTTTAATAGTTATGAAGCTATTATACATGCGATACAGGAATACAGGTCACTAGGGCGTGAAGAGTATCTTATGAGATATAGAGGTAAAGCTACACCATCCAATAGCTTTACCTACTTCGTTTGTTACGAAGGTCTATTGTATGAATGTAAGCCTATTTTTCTAGGTGCATATTTTCATCAATTTGGTAAATATTTAGAAAATACGAGTACTAGCGGTGTTAAAGGATTCATAAAACCTATTTTGGAAAGTTTGGGCTTTTCTGTTTACTCTGGCGCTGATAGCGAAGTACCAGAAGACATTGCTGAACTAATTGCAGAACAGCCAAAGAGAGCTCCAATATTCGTTAACCGAATCATTCGGAACTCACAGATCGCAGAAGATATAAAAGAATTATATGGTCACAAATGTCAGATATGTGACGAAGTATTAGAAACACCAAAGGGGTTTTATGCTGAAGGGGCACATATAAAGCCATTAGGCTCTCCTCATCATGGTCCAGATACTAAAGAAAACCTATTGTGCCTTTGCCCAAATCACCATGCGCTTTTTGATAAAAAAGCTATTGTTATCCATGATGATTATACAGTGGAGTTTATAACATGCCCCCAAGGCAAAGAAATAAAATTGACAGTTCATGTCGGACATAAAATTGATCAAGCTTTAGTCAAATATCATAGAGAAGAAGTTTAATAGTAATTTAAATTCTTGCCTCTAAAGAGATAACGGTGGCTTCAGTTGTAGTACATGTATCTTTTATAAGGCAGACATGAGTGTCTTTAAAGGTAGCGTGAGTGCCTTTAAAGGTAGCGTGAGTGCCTTTAAAGGTAGCGTGAGTGTCTTTAAAGGTAGCGTGAGTGTCTTTAAAGGTAGCAAGCTAACATTGAGTTTTCGGCATTTTGTAAAAAAAGAAGACGCGGTTTTTTCCTACGTTACTTTTATTTATAATTTTATAATTATTTATAATCGTTATATTAATTTATAACATATTAAATTCTGTCCGTAATATCTAAATATGGTTTTAATTCACATTTTAAAAATAATTTTCATATGGATGGCATAATCAACTCCGGCAAAGGTGAGATTGTTTTTATATTTTCAGTCTAGCCTTACTTCTGATTACAGGGTGGGCTGAGCTTACTCCCAAGCTATTCTTAGGGGGGAGGGCAACTAACCCTACTTATTAGAGTTCCTGAGGCCTTAGTACCTTACTCCTGAACTATAAGAGTAGCTGAACGTTACTTCTGGTCGGCAAAAGTGAATTGAACTTACTTCCAATATTTTTAATACCTTACTTCTGAGAACAAAGAGGAGGAGCTAAGCTTACTTCAAAGCGATAAGGATCGTTGAGTCTTGCTAGAGCCTATTCTTAGAAGGTGGGGCAACTAACCCTGCTATTAGAGTTCCTGAGGACTTAGTACCATACTCCTGAACTATAAGGGTAGCTGAACGTTACTTCTGATCGGCAAAAGTTAATTGACCTTACTTCCAATATTTTTAATACCTTACTTCTGAGCACAAAGAGGAGGAGCTAAGCTTACTCCAAAGCGATAAGGAGCGTTGAGTATTGCTAGAGCCTATTCTTAGAAGGTGGGGCAACTAACCCTGCTATTAGAGCCCCTGAGGACTTAGTACCTTACACCTAACTATAGGACTAGCTGAATCCTACTTCTGATATTACTTTAGTCGCTTATTCAAAATCGTAAATTACATTGCAACTGCTTGTAAGACATATAGCCCTCTGCATGGTTTAGTCATATCTAAAATTAACTCATTTAGTCTAGTGGACTAGTTATTGATGAGAGATATCTCTCACTTTTGAAATGATCCCCAGTAAACACTTTTGAAACCTTATATTATTCTTTGGCTTGCTGATTTTCAGCAAGGGTAAATTATTAATTTATAAGGTTAAATTATGAAGTTTAAAAATAAAATCATTCGTTTGAAAGAGTTAAGGGAAGAGCTACAAGTTAGTAAAAGTACCTTATGGCGCTGGCGGCTAGATCCTAACTTTCCAAAACCTATTTTACTTGGTTCTCGCTCTGTAGGCTTTTTTGTGAAAGATGTAGATGCGTGGCTTCTTACACGTAAAAAGATGGCAGAGAAGGGGCAAGTTCAATAATCAGTTCTATTTGTCTCTAGACATTATGCACGGTTTGTATTTTTTAAAAAAATAAAAATAAAAAACCGTTACTAAACAACAGCATAAGAAAATAACCATGTAATACATGGTAACTCGAAAATATATTTAAGTGGCTAATTTAAAAGAAGAAATCAAGGTTTTCAAATATGAACGATAAATTAGAGAAATCAGTAACCATTAGGTTTACTAAAGATGATTATAACAAGTTAGAAGTTAAGGCTGAGAATGATGGTACGACTATAGCTAACATCATCCGTAAATCTTGCCTGAATTATTTTGAACAACAAAAAATAGAAAACCAGTTAACCCTTATGGAACAAAGACAAAGTGAACTTTTGATAGAAACATTTTCGGCTATGCTTAATTTGAGTGAAGATAAAAAAGAGGAGGCCATTGATCGTCTACTTGAAAATGGAATTAAAATTTAGTGATTTCGATATCGAAGCAATCACGTCTGGAATATTATATGGAAGACGATGAAGCTGGTAGTAATGCTCTGCCTATAGATGTTCTTTATGCAGGGGAAGTGGCAAAAGCGCTTAAGTTAAAGCCGAAAATGTATTTTAATGAGTTAGTTAATATATTTTCGGCATGCGATATTGATGGAACACAACTTATTGGTAGTAGTAAGAGTAAGAAGTTAAAGATACTGGATTTAGTTTTTAATGCACCTAAACCTATCTCTAAAGCTTATGCACGAGCTGATGATTTACTTCAAAAACATATAGATGACGTTCAATTTAAATCTGTTTTAGGGGCTCTAGAGTTTTTAGAGAAAAAAGTATCTTTTACTCGTACTGGACAGGGTGGGAAACATTTAGAAAAGACTAAGGGGTTTGCAGCAATACTGTTTAAGCATTACCAGTCTAGAGAAGGCGATTTTCATTTACACACGCATGTATTACTCTCCCGACTAACTTTAAGACAAGATAACAAGTGGGCTAGTTTAAAATCCCAGTTGGTATACCGTTGGCAAAAGGCTGCGGCAAAGATTTATAGAGCATTACTTGCCAGTGGCTTAAGAGAGCTAGGGTTTCAAATAATCAGGATAGATGAGACAGATTGTTTTACATTTTTAGGGAGTAACCTTGATATTTGTAGGTTTTTTTCCAAACGTAGTGAAGGAATCAAAAGTAAACTTGAAGAGATGGGGCTTGAAGATAGTAGTCCAGCTATAAAGAATAAAGTTTCACTTTATTTGAGAAAACCAAAGGTAAAGAAAAGTAGGGCTAGCCAAGTAAAGGCATGGCGTGCAGCTTTAAGCCACCAGGGCTATACAAGAGATGATTTTTATAAGAACCTGAATACAGAAAAAATACCAGCCCTAGAGGCTATTCCAATATTCCAAGTTATTAAAGAATTAACAAAATCAAAAGCAATTATTGATATCCATAAAATATATGAAATAACAGCTACTGAGGCTCAGTTTTTTCATGTGAACTTATCTGAAATTTTAAATACCGTTGATACTATCCTCAAAAACAAAAGACTACTTGGCCCACTAAATGATCCTTTTGGCAAAGAAATATACACTACGAGCTCCATGTTAAGGTCTGAACGTGAATTAATAAGTATTACTGATTTACTGCGAAAGGATACTACTTATCAGTTATCTGAAAATGTAGTTATGGTGGCCATAGAAAAGCAAGAGTTAGAGCTGGGGTTTAAGTTATCTTTTGAGCAAAAGAATTCAGTATTGGAGTTGTGTAAAACAAGGCTCGATATTTTACAAGGTAGGGCAGGCGCAGGGAAGTCTACTTCAATGGGAGCGCTGCGCATTGCTTATGAGTTATCTGGTTATAATGTGATTGGCGCTACGGTATCTAAATCTGCTGCAATTCAACTAGAAGCTGATACGGGGATAAAAAGTAGTACTTTCGAAAAATTGCTAATAGAGATCAAACACAAAAATAGAAAATTTGTAAATACAGTAGTTTTAATTGATGAAGCTGGATTAGTCCCTTCATTAGCTCTTCTAGATTTGTTAAAAGGTTTAAAGCAAGCTGGTTCGAAATTAGTTTTAGTAGGAGAAGTTGAACAATTACGCGCGATAAATCATGGTGGCTGCCTGTTGTATTTATCTAAAAGATATAGTTTTACTGAGCTACAAACAATATATAGGCAACGAGAAAATTGGGCAAGAAACCTTGTAACTTTGCTGAGAGCCGGTAACTCTGAAGAAGGACTCAAAGTAATGGCACAAAAAGATTTATTGCATATAGCTGAATCTCGAGACCATGCATTAGAAAGTTTGATTGAACATTGGGATCGATTTGTTAGAAATACTCCTAAAAAGCAGTGGATGGTTTTAGCGTATAACTGGAAAGATATCCAACCTCTTAATGGACTTATCCGAGAAAATCTTCAGCAACAAGGTATGCTTGGTAAAGAGGAGATTGAGGTTAACTGTACTGTCTCTGATAAATATTTTAAACAAAAATTTTCTAGTCAGGATCGTGTAAGGTTTACCCAAAATAATCCTGGATTAGGTTTAATCAATGGCCAATTAGGTCGGATTATAAAAGTTGAATATACCAATTCAGATATTCTCTTTATGGTAAAAAAAGACTGTGGAGAAAAAGTAACATTTTTAAAATCAGAATATTCGAACGAGAAAGACGCACTTCAGTTAGTACATGCATATGCTTTTACGGTATACAGTAGTCAGGGAAGAACGATAGATGGCGATACTTTTGTATTTTATAACAAAGCAATGGATAGGGCAGCTTCCTACGTTGCAGGCTCAAGACACAAAGATCGTTGTCATTGGTTTGTAGACGGCAGCACTTTAGATGTTCATTATGGTTTAGATGCAGTAAACGGAAAAGACCAAAATACTATTAAAGTAAAAAGGCTTGCTGAATATATGGGTTCTGAACGCTCAGAAGTAATGGCTTTAGAGTATTGGGGAAATACGGCTTAATACTGCTATAAATTTTTATTATTAAGAGACAAGTTTTTAAGGCGTAATTATACATATGGATAAAGATCTTCAACAAAACCCTCAAAGAACTGCCCAAGTGGCATTAAAAACTTTTTTTAATATAATGAAAGCTTGGCTTATCGAGCCGTATGAGCAAAAGTTATTACTGGGTAGCCAAGGTAGCCATATATATGAGAAGTGGCACCAAGGAGATACTGGAAGCCTTAGTGAGGATGTATTGATACGAATCTCTTACATCATTGGAATTTATAGAGGGCTAGGCTTAATATTTAATGACCGCTCACAGGCTGATAGTTGGATAAATAAGCCTAACGAGCACTTTAATGGCTTTTCGGCACTTGAATACATCCTTGATGACGTAGATGAGGGCTTAGAGAGTGTACGTACTCTAATAGATATCATTTAGGTAAATTGCAACTACTCCATTCAGAGCTTCCTTTTCACTGTTGTTCATTTCTTTATTTCTTATCTGTTCGCACCACACTACTTTAGATCAGCTTATTAATTCGATCGAGCGACGTGTGCGGTGCAACAGCTTGGCTCTTTGGTTGCTGCTGGATACTATCCTAGTGGGATTTCTTTCATTTTGTCATTAAAAACATAGCGAAAAAAACACTTTGCTTCTGCCTTCTTTACTGAAAAGTATAAATATTAAATAAAAACCCTAAAAGAACCTTAGAGATTGCTTTGCGTGTTTTTTAACATCATGACGAAATGAGAAGCTACAAAGATTCTAAAACTGTGGCCAAATTTTATTGACCACTACAGACCGGCAGCTATGAGCGAAAACCGGACACCGAAAAAGTTAAATTTATTTCTCTTCTTTGAGTAGGAATAAATTTTGTCCAATAACATTATTAAACGCCGTTTTGGTGTGTTATATGCCACCAAAATGGTGTTTAATAAGCTGTTAGTAATACACGAATATTTCGCATATGGAGTTGTCAATGAATAATGAAACAAATAACCCTCGCATTAAAAAAGGTATTGAGCCAACAGACCTAATTAAAATGCAAACTGAAGTCGGTTTAATTGAATCAATGTTTCAGTCGAAGACGCTTACAGCTATAGTCATCATTGCAATTATTTTGCTGGGTGGCTTTTTCATGTTCTTGTCCAAGGTGACAGGTTAGCCGCAACAGAATGTATTGCTAACAAGCATCTAAATCCGACATTGCCAGCTGCCGCACTTTTAGCAAACAACGCAAAAAGCCCGCCAGTGCAAGGCGTATTAGGCGGGCGTTATCAATGTCCGCAATTAGCACTTTTACGAAGTTTGATGACCCCGTGAAACTAGAGAAAGTAAAAAACCCATGTTATCAGTAGTTTAAGGTGGTTAGCTATGCAATTCACTCTTGGATAGCACACGATTAGCATGGGTTAACATAATTTCATACCCCCCGTTTTTGCTGGGATGTAGCGTTGTCATAGTTAAACATGAACTATGAACGGGACAGACCCAGCATGGACCCCCCCCCAAAAATAGACCCAAAATGAGCCCACAGTGGACCCACTTTTTTGCGTCATCCAGCTTATATCTCTTTTGCCATTTTTTTAGTTGTTTACAAAGTTAATCAATGGTGAAATTATTACTGTTAATAGTAAATTTGTTCCGACGTGCTATAAACCACTAAAACGGGACGTAATGGATTGTCGAAGTACTAAACAGGAGCAACAATTGAAAATCATACTTAGCGCATTCATCTTAATCCCCCTTTTAACTATTTCAGGCTGCGCGTCACCGCCACAATCTGACCCTTCCAAAGTTGATGTGGAGTGTGCTCAGCAATGTTCAAGTCATTTAGCTAGTTGTTCAAGTGGGTTTAAACTATTCCCAGTAGTCGCACAAGGGCAATGCAATGACACCTACGATGTATGCATAAAAGGGTGTCCTACCAGAACCGTTGCTGAGGACGTCGAAGAAGATATTACGTCAAACGTGACTGAACGACTAAATAAACTAGAATCTCTATTAAATTCAGGTGTTATCTCTAAGGCTGAATATGATAAAAAAAGACAAGAAATATTGGATTCTCTTTAATAGTTATATTTCTTTGGTAATTTGTTAAAACTATATAAAGCAATGGGCGTTAAGTCGGCAGAAATATGCGCGATGAGCGCACTATAAAATTGTTATGCATATAAGGAAGTATGGTGAAAATTTTAAGTTTAGTGTCATTAATATTAATTGTTTCTTTTAATCTGAATGCTAAAGATTATCCTGAAGTGACACTTTCAAAATTAATAACTCCTGCGGAGCAAAAAGCCCTCGGAGTCACCAAATTATCTCCTTCTGAAAAAGAAACTTTAAGGCTCGTTTTAATCCAAAAATATCTAGCAGGCTTCGAAGAGGGCAAGAAAAAGGCTAAAGTCGTTCAACCAACCACTCCTTCAAGCATTGAGAGTCAGATTGATGGAGATTTTGAGGGCTTTGAAGGTGAAACAATCATAAAGTTAATGAATGGCCAAATTTGGCAACAAACTGAGTATTGGTATCATTACCATTATTCGTATATGCCTAACGTCTTAATTTTTAAATCTGGTGGCGGTTATAAAATGAAAGTTGATGGAATAGATAAAGCCATCGGCGTCATGCTGTTAAATTAATATGCATATCAAGCTATTCAAGTGGGACAAATTACAGTTGGCTGGTTCCGCTTCGCATTTCAGCCAACTATAACTTTCCCCTTAACAGGGCGTTAGCTTTAAGGTGCAATATGAATAATTTTTGTATTCTATTTATTACACTATTTGTGTCGATTCAGACATATGCGAGTAGTGAAATTGCAATTTTAGGAGAACCATTAAGTAAAGAGTATGCGCTTAATGGGGATTATTATAAAGTATTCTACCAAACAGGAAAAATGGCTACTTCTTACAGTGCAGTATGTGATATGGGGCAAGCTATCCAAAATTCAAAGCAAAAAGATTGGTATACCAATAAACCAATACAGGGATTAAAACTAGAACTTAGAGCCAGAGCTGCAATTATTGATATTGACGGCAAAGTGAAACCAATTGGATTTGTTGTTGTTACAAAAAATAAAGATGTATTGATTACATTTTCCCCATTGGGGGAAATGGTAAACGGAAAATGGGAAGGTGATATCTTCAGTTCATGGTCTGGAGTTTCAACTGATATTAAAGTTTTTAGTGGCTACATAGGAAGAGCTGGGTCAGCAAATTTTGATTTGTTGGATGGTAATGGTTTTTTTTACAAAACTGGCAATACCAATCAACCTGACTATTTTCTATCAAATTGCAAAAGAATTACGAAAAACAATTTACCTATCTACAATTGGAAATAAAGCTAACAAGCGCTTTAAACGGAACAAAAACAGTTGGTTAGTTTCCGCTTCGCTCCACATTATAACCAACAATTTTTGTCCGTTTAATGCGGCGTTATGCATTCAAAGAGGATATGTCATCTCATATGTTAAATAAAAAACTCTTAAAAAATCCAATATCGTGGTTTGTGGCTTTCGCCATTGGTTTTGCAGGGCTTATATTCGGACTTTACTTTAATAATTTTTCTGGTGAATTCAGTGCTAGCCAATCCGATTGGGGGAGTTTTGGTTCATATATTGGAGGTACTATCGGGGCTGTATTTGCATTATTATCATTCCTAGCATTGGTATATACAGTTTGCTTACAGAGAAAAGAGCTGAAGTTAGCAATCGAAGCCCTTAATACAAGTGCCGATGCCCATGAACAACAAGTAGAGAATAATAAGCTCCAAAAGTTTGAATCCACGTTTTACTCCCTATTGGAACTTCATAATAATGCATTGAAAGACTTGATGTCATCAGATTCTAAATACAAGAGTATTCCAAATCGTATTGAAGATCAGTATTTAGCTTCAGTGGAAATGTTTTTGGAAAGAAAACAGAAACTAATTTTAGAAGATGAATTGCTATCACAATACTTTAGAATTCTTTATCAACTGCTAAAATTTGTAGCAAAAAATAATGTAAAAAATTCAGGTAAACGCTTTAATGCAGAAATACTTAGTAATAATAAATCAATTAAAGAAAATAATAACGAAGAAAAAATGTACGTGAGTATTATTCGTGGGTTTGTACCAGTCAATTTGTTACCTGTTCTTGCACTAAACTGCATCCCATCTTACAACTGCATAAATAATCTTGACTTGTACTGGGAAATGTTAGAAAGGTACGAGTTCTTAGAGCATATTAAGCTCGAAAACCTAAACATAGGACTATCTGCATTTACAATCCTAAATAACTACGCATTTGCACTTGGTCATAATGATTCTATAGAAGAAAAGTACCATCAATTAAAGGGTGAATTTTCATCTTTATTTGACTCAGAGTTAACAGAAGGATGCTATCTTCATGTTAGGTATAAAGTTGGAGTGTGAATGCATAACAAGGTATTTAAGCGAAACTAAAATAGTGTGTGGTGTTCCGTTTTTATTTACAGAATGACACGCAATTTAAGTCCGTTTAATGAGGTGTTACGAACGTCCGGAAATGGCACTTTTGCGAAGTTCGGCTTAGTGCCATGAGCGGACTGTCGTAACCTTAGACTCTTGTTATGTTTATTTGCTAATATAATCTAAAATACTCACTTCAAATTGGTCAATACCTTCAGTATTCAAGGTCTGACTATTATTAGCCATATGTTTAAATGAGATAGATAATAATCCAGTAAAAACATCTGTATATTTATTTGTTAGCATCAGAAGCTTATCTATGAACGCGGATAATCCCTCGACATCGGCTTTACCTGCCAACAAAAATTGACTATGTAACTTATGAACAAATATATTTCGTAAGCTGAGTAGCTCCTGAAACTCTTCATTATCAAAGCTAGGTAATTCAGTTTTAATTACTTGTACAAAAACACCTAAGGTTTGCTTTCTGTTAGCTACAGATTCATCCAAAACATTACTTAGAGATAAGCTCTTTATTCTAGGATGCCTTTTTTTAACGTCATCACTAAGTGATGACGTATATATTTGAATTAGTTTCTCTAGAAATTGAAGCTTAATTAATAACTTCCCTAAAGTTGAAAAATCGCTCTCAGATAGATTCAAATGCAATACTCTCGATAACGAGACTGTAGAATAACTCCAACAGCCAAATTTAATTAAAAAACGAGCTCCTGAAATTAACTCTAAGCGTTTTTAAAGCATTAGGTAATGCATTTGGAACCCATAAAACAGGCTGTTTTTCTTAAAAATGAGTAATTCTACAGCCTCAACGCCGTTTTAAGCGGCAAATTGCAGTTGGCTAAAATAAGTGAGGCACGAACAAAAAACCAACTGTAATTTGTCCGACTTGAAAACCCTTGTTAGGTGCGTTTTATTTACTCAATATGAAACATGCCGCGGCATTGTCATATACTGCGCCATATTCTTTGAAGGTTTTGTACGGAATATATAGGCTAGAATATAAATATATTATCAAAGCGATAAAAAGGCTAACAGTTGTTAAAACTCTTTTTCTCTTTTTAACACTCTCTCTTACCTTCTTATCCTTAAAATCATCATTAGTCATGTTTCTAATAAAAATTGCTAGAGCAGTTATCAAAGCTGAAAAAACCACAAAAAACCAAAAGGCAGGAACAAAGTGCACCACTCCATAACCTGAAACCCCTAATCCAATCCCAGATGTAGCAAACAAAAAAGTGTAAAACGCACCAGTCATAAACACTGGAATAAAACCTAAACCCGCTTTCCCAATCTTTGTTAACAATGATTTTTTACCAACCATATGAAAGTTATATGAAAAAATGAGGAAGATTGGAGGTAACACAACAAGAAAACGTTCTACCCATACATCTTGAAGGTCTAAAATACTCTTTAACTCATTACATACCGATTTAGAAACATCAGAAATTTTCTCAATAATCCCAGTCCCAGCGATTTCATAACCTAAAAGACTACTAATGCCAACAACAATAACAAGAGATGAATAAAATATTACTGCTTTATATTTACCGTACCACTCAGAAAGAGAGAATGACTTTTCATTAGTTGGAACAGCTGACATTGATAACCTTATTTAATTTATTATTTTGACAAAAACATAATGAATGTGCAGTAACTGAGCACCTAACAGCTTATTGAACACCACTTTGGTGGTTTATAGCACACCAAAACGGCGTATATTACATACCCTGATAATTTCAACAATAATTACTCTTGTAAACAAGTAATTAAAACAGCTAGGAATTAAGCATGTTATTTTGCCCCAAAACGGCGTTTAATAATGTTATCGGACAAAATTAGGCTCCTACTCAAAGAAGTAGGAATAAATTTAACTTTTTAAGTGTCCGGTTTTCGCTCAAAGCCGACCTATAGAGTATATGCGTTAACTCATAAAGGGGCAGAAACGAGTTTGGATTTCCCAGCTTTCACCAGACACCGGCTTATAACCTTAAAGTACAAAACGGAAGTAAACTTCCGATTTTAAGCTTATATTGCTATATTTCGGAAGTAAACTTGCGCTTCCAGGGCTTCAAAGGTAGTTATCGGAAATATACTTCTGTTTTTTGATAGCGTTGTTAACCTAGATAGCTATATGAGCTACTTTTTAGGGTCTTACTTGAGCGATAACCGGTCATTGAGATTGGCTAAATACGATAGAAAACTGTGAAAGTGACATCTTAGGTAATTTAGGTCTTTTTATAGCTTTTTAAACTCTATTTCATATTCAGACTTAGATATTGATGCCTTAAATACTGGTATGGAAATATTGTGATATTTAAGAGCATTTAAGATCCTTTCTTCTGTATCTTTGTTTGAGTTACTACCTAAATAAACACTAGATATTGCTTCAATAGGAATATCGGATAGCACAATGTCCATTCCGTAGTCATCTTTTCCAGAAGAACGGCGGTCATCAACATGGTTTAAGAAAATACGCTCTTCTTCTTCATAAGACCAATCTATTGATTTCTTACAAAACAATTCAAGACATGTATTATTAGTTTCATTAGAAATTTGACGTTTTGTTGAGTAGATAACAGGCTTAGGCTTTACTATTTCACCTCTTAGATTCCTTTGGTTTAAAAAAGCATGTGAATCATGAAACCCTATAATATATCCCTCATGATTCGATGCATAATGTGACCACATTAATATGTTTGAATTTGTTCTTGATAATGACAAAATGCACAAATGTCTCAAATACTCTATTAAACTTAAACCAAATGAATTAGGGCTAGTGTTTTCATAGATTTCATTTGCAAAACTATTTTTGCTATTTTCAAGTATCTTTTTATTTTCGGGGGTTCTATCTTCGTCAGGTGCATTTTCCCATATATTATCCATTTCTTTTAAAGTATTAGCTATCATACGATCATAAGTGCCATCTATGTTTTCTTGTATTTTAACAAGTGGAGAGGACTCAAATGGGTCATTTAAAGACTTAAATGGAGAGAACCTAATTGAGAGATTTTCAATAACATCTAAACGTTCAATTGGTAGGTATTTGAAAAGCATAATATCTTACTTTTACATCTAGTTATGGCAAAATCTATCATAAAGCTCTTATTAGAACAATTAAGGTAGATCTAAGATATGGTAACTATTTGTTAGTACCATTGTCCACAATTGGCACTTTGGCGAAGTCCGCCTAGAACGATTAGCAGTCGGTCGGGTAAACTCGTTTTTGGGCAAAAACGTTTTATAGCCGCCAGTGGGGCATTTGTCTTTTCAAGTTAGAAAAACTATTGTTACTTACTCTCCAAAACCCAATTCAGCCTTAGTTAGCTCAATGATATGAATATGTTGTTTGTCTATTTCTGCTAAAAACTTTTCATTTTCTTCTATAGTATGTTCCGACCATTCCCACTCTGAAATGCCCTCATCGTAATCAAATGTTTGTGAACTGGTTAACTTATCTTTGGCATGTTCAAAAAAATCACATAATTCAACAGTATTTTTGGACAATATAGCTTGATGCAAACTTATTCGATTCAATACAGAGCTAATAGAACTGATGACTGACGTAAAAAGTAATTTATCCTTTTCCTTATATTCTGGAGAAGTATACTTTTGCTCGTGTTTTGATTTTTCTGATTCAATCTCTTTTTCTGCAAATGCCCAATACTCAGCCTCCATGCGTTCGGCTTCTTCTTGATACTTTGGATCAACACCAAAAGGGGCATCAAATCCGCCACCAGAAAAACCACAGTGTTCGATATATATATTGTGGTACATTAAATGTTCTTGATTGCGTGAATAAACCAACTCTCTTAAATCTGTGATCGCTTTAGTCACAATCTGCATAATCTCTTGTCTTATTGGGAAAAACTGTTGATTAACCCACGATTTATTAGAAATTTCGTTCTGAATTGTTTCCACTAACTTAGTTGTCGATGCCAACTTACTAAGAATATTTGGGAAGTTAGCATCATCCAATTGGTCTTTAAGTTTCCGCAGCTCTTTGGCTGTTTCTTTGTCTTGCTTTTTCTTGGTGCTATAGTTTGCAGTATCGATTTTGCCCTTTAACCAATATGTCGAAATAGCTATAAATATTGGAGATATTAATATATTTCCATACTTAAGAATCTCTTGGGGGAGTAAGCTATCAGCCACGTTAATAAAGTCCTATTTTAATTGATCCGCTTTATTTCAGTCTATAAACAGATCTGAATGGTATTCAGATCATAGCATAATGGAGCATTAAAAAATCAGGTCAACTTGAAACCAAAAAATTTCTAAATATTGAATGTAATAACAAGAAATGGGGCAAAGGCGAGCTATATTTATGCCCCCCCCCTTTGGACAATTCCGCGTTATAGCGAACAATCGGCTCCATAACATCAGAGGATATTGAGGCTATTCACAATTTTAGAATTAAGTCAGTGAATGCGATTAGTTGTAGTCTTATCTGTACTAGCTCAAACTTTGATGCTTTCTATAATTTGCTTGAACATTTGAACTGAAGATAAAATAACTGCTGGGCTTTCACTGAATGCCTGCCCATACTCTTTTAAGTCTCGCCTAAGTTCCTTTTCATCACCCTCTAATTCTTTTATGATTTTATTAGTTTGACCTAATAATTCTTTAATGGATCGCGACATACACTTTTCAGAGCTTTTATCTGATACATCGATATTAATGTCTGTATAATCAAAAACAGTTGATGATAGCTCAAAGGTAAACTCTTCATACTCGAATTTACATAATAAACACGATATTTCTGCATTTGAAAAGCACTTCTCTATGGCTCTAGTTATTACTGAGGAAATGCGTTGAATGCGTTTTAGGTCGTTCGTTATCTTAGCCATTACTCTGTCAGCTCCTCTTCCAGAAGCATCGACTCCTCGTACTGATCTGAAGTTATATCACTCACTATGTTGAAATCTGTATCTACAAATTCAGTTAAAGCTTCTTCTATTTCTTTGATTGTTAATTTAAAAAACTCTCTGCGTTGGTTAACTTTGTTCACTCTTTTTGAAGCAAACTTGGTATGCAATCTATTTTCCAAAGAAGGCGCGTCATCCGATGGTATTAAGGCGTGGACATCAAAGTGGAACGGCACAGATGCACCACTCAACTCTCTAACTCGATCTAATGGCTCTAGCCTTCTGGTCATGCCTATTTTATATATATTCTCACCAAAGGATCCTTTGTTCGAAATTACATAGACATAGCCTGAGCGAGTTAACTGCGCCATGCTAAGCGCTCTATCTTTTTCATTTGTCGCACGCTCTAGTTTTACTTTAAGCTCTTCAATATGAGTGTTTAGCTTTTCAATTTCTTCTTGATTAGCGGTTTTGATCTTACTTAAAGCAGCATCGAGGCTTTTTTGGTATGTCACTTCTTCTTTTTCACGATCAGTGATAAATTTTTCTATCTCTTTTTTTACTTTAGCCTCTTCTCTCAAGGTTTCTCGCATATAACGCTGCTCATCAAGCTCCATTTCCTTTTTATATTTAAATTCAAAAAAGTGGCGTTGTTCTTCTAATCTTAAAGCTAGCAAATCTCTACTCAATTCAATGTAGCTGTCTTTACCACTTTTGTTTACTCGATCAAACCATTTTTCAATCTTTTTGGCACTGCTAGCAAAGTTGCGAGCAGTCGTGTTAGAGATTATATTATCTACCTCGGCATTGAATGCTGTTATCAAAAACTTTCCGTGCCTATTCTGCCTTGCTTTGCCGCTGGCAAGGTTATCATTCCACAAGATAAACTCTTTAAGTTTAAATCCTTTTCCTTTTAGTATTAAGGACTTTTGTTTTTCTTTAACTTTCTCTAGCTTGGACTTTATTTGATCACTCACAGGACCATTTACTAGATATTTGTATGGTGTAATCGTTTCTGCGATTTCTCGGTTTTCTGATTCGGTTTTAAGTTCTTGTTGCCTTTTTTCCAGTCTTGATACTTCTTTAGACGCTTTTAATTTTGATTCTTCCAATGCCCTAATTTCAATTTCAAGTCTGTTGAGTTTGGCTTGAGCTTCTTGTGATTGTTGCTCAGCCTTACTTTTGGCAGAGGCAATAAACTTTTCACATTCTTGAGCTGTTTTATTTATTAATTCATTAGCGCTATCTTCGGCCTTATTGATAATAATAGAGGCGTTTTCTTTAGCCTTAGTTATAAGTAATAGTGCTTTGAGTGATAACTGCACAGCTTTGCTTTTAGCAGTGGTAATAAGCTTTTCATTTTCTCTATCTGCAATTAGTTTAGTGTTATCACACTCTTGATTTGTTTTATCTATTAACTCTTTAGCACTACCCTGAGCCTCGTCGATCATAGTCGAAACACTCTCTTTAGCGGCTGTTAGAACTAGTGTTGCTTCCCGCGAGGCTGATGTAAGAATTTTATCCCTTTCTTTTGAAGTTTCGACTATTGTTTCTTCAAACTCTAATTTAGCCGAATCTATTTTTGAACGAGTTGTGGCTAACTTTTCATCCAAATCTTTTAATTTCAGACCACGGAGGTGTTCCGTAGTTGCAATTTCATTTTGAATGGCTTGTAGTTCAGACCTTGAGTGCTGAAGTTCCTTTTCAAGTGAGCTAACCCGCTTTTGTTCTTTTATTAACCTTGACTCTCTAACAAAACCTAGCATTCCCTTTCACCCGCGAATTTCATTCAAATACTAAACCACTCAAATCTAATTGAGCGCGATTACAAAATTAACTCCTTAAATGATTCACTTTTTCAGAGTTTCATTTGCATATTCTATAAACTTATTAAGTTATTGCCAATACAATTAAAAATTACTATAGCTCGTTTTTATTCAAGTACAAAAATGCGAAATTTTCTCTTTTTCTTGAATATGGGGGAAGGTCATTAAAACTGGATGTAAGTACGATGAGGCTAAATATTTAAAGGCACTTAAAGAGGGTGAGGTAGGATTACCAATTATCGGCTAATGCATTCGATACGATGATAGTCTTCTTGTTCGTTTAATAAAGTTGAAGCTATGCCATTAAAATCACGAGACACAATATCATCCATCTTATAGCCCAAACTTCATAGCTTATTATTGATTATATTTCATAATCTACTAATTCTTTAAGGCAAGTAGTTTAGCCAACAACATAGTAATTTTGCTTGTTGGCTATAATTTTAAACGTAAAAGTGAAATTTAGTTAAACTTTAAATTTTCACGAGGTCCTTAACCTTTTTGAATCTTACCTTGAGCCATAGGATCAGTTGAATTGCTAAGAAGTAAGCGGACTTGGTTCGCTTTGGTGCGAGCCTGCTCGAGAGTTGTTTGAGGGTAATTCCCCAAGACTATGTCTTTATGCTTATCATCAAAAATATAACGGAAACAAAATAGTTTTAAGCCTGTATTTTTTACTAATAAATATAAGTTTTTATCGTCATATTTTTTAATTTGTTTCTGCCCCGAATTGCATTTTAAGTTTTTAATTTCTTGATTATTTAATTTCATTTTCTAAACACCTTTTTTATTGGATTAGGTGTATCTTAATGAAAGATGGATCTATTTATATCTCGAAGTATGTGAGAAACCTCACATAAACGTATAAAAGTTTCTGTGACACCTTATGAATTTATGACTTAATAAATGTTTAGCTGGCATGGCAGCATAATTTTTAGTAGCTAAAGCTCTGTTCAATAGAGTTAAATCCTATCAGGAAGAGTGGTAAGAGCGATAAGTTGATAGTCAACTTAGTATGTTAGTATTTACTGGTTGATAAAGTAATTACTAATATAGAGCTTACTGAAAGCATGCAAATTAAAGGTACACAATACATTGATGAATGTAACCCAATTCAATCACAATCTATGATTGGAATATCAGACCAGCGTGTTGTGTAGTGGGGTGATAAAAAAGCCCGTTTCATAGTCCATGACTGTGTCAGCTTTTCACTTCCTAAAGACAAAGTGCCGACCCCATAGCGTTTATTTATAGCATCCAAGCATGCCATTACTTCTGGATTATTTTTACTCACAGCGAACATATCTGCTTGTTGAAATAACTCACTTTCTAATTCTATTGCGCCAATACCGCAGCGATAAAAGCGGGTGTTAGGTTTAAAAATATCATTAATAACATCTGAAACAGCATTGGCTATGACATTGGTATCAGATGTAGGTATAGGAAAATCATAGAGCAAAGACTTTTTATAATACATGTTTTCGTGTGGCGAGCTTGCAGCGAATATAACGAGTCGTTTTGCTAATGACTGCTGTTTCCTTAGCTTACGACCAACAATCGCTGCGTGTGTTACGAGGGCTGATTTTAATGCATTTAAATCACTCACTCTTTCCCCGAAACTTCTTGTAGAGTAGATTTCTTTTTTATCCTGTTTTACTTCATCCCAGCTCAAACAAGCGATGCCATTGAGTTCACTTACAATCCTCTCAACAACAACGCTAAAAATACGTCGCATTGCTTTTGGGTTTTGATTCGCTAAATCCCATGCACTTTTAATTCCCATCACCTTGAGTTTACTACCGAGTCGAGAACCAATACCCCAGACATCGGTAACATCCATACGTATAAGTACTTCTTGGCGTGATATATCATCATTAATAACAGCAACCCCGTTATAGCCTGACAGTTTTTTTGCTGCATGATTGGCTGCTTTAGCTAACGTTGGAGTAGTGCCAAAGCCTACCCCAACGGGCAGTCCTGTCTCACGCCATACAGCCCGGCGTATAGTGTGTCCGTAGTCAGTCCAGTCGTTAATAATTTTAGAAAAACCAGTAAAACGTAAAAATGACTCATCAATACTATAAACATAATGGTCATCACAAAAACGATTGATGACTGTCATCATTCTTTCACTCAAATCAGCGTAGAGTTCATAATTCGATGAGCGCACAACGACATTATGCTGCTCTAAATAGGGTTTTATTTTAAAGTAAGGCTCGAACTTAGGGATGTTAAGCTTTCTCGCAATAGGACATATAGCGCAGATACAGCCATCATTATTTGTTAATACAACAACGGGCTTGTGCCGTAAAGAAGGGTCAAACACCTTTTCTGCACTTGCGTAAAAGGCCACCGCATCTACGAGGGCAAACATCGATTTAACTCAACTTTATTTTTGTGTAGACGGATACTCGTAGTAACGACACCTTCGAGTTTAAAGTCATCATCTTTAGAAATATAAACAGATTTATAATCGTTAGATGCAGAGATTAGTAAACGCTTTGATTTATCTATGATTTTACAAACAAATGTACCGTTATAGTTTGCAACAATGATATCGCCTGTACTTACATCTTCAGCTCTATCAATAACTAACAAATCACCATCGAATATCCCTACGTCTTGCATAGAATGGCCTGAAGCTAGACCAATAAAAGTGGCGTTAGGATGTTTTATTATCAGCTCATCGATTGAAATATCTAGCTCAATATATTCTGCGGCAGGAGATTCAAAGCCGGTAATACCTGCTTCTATGAAAATTGGAATAATGTACATACGCACCTCTATACTGTTTATATGTACAGTATAGTTTGAGAGCTAAAACATACCAATACTTTTTTAATTTTAAGTTAGGGGGGCAAATTAAATTTGAAGATGAACCTTTATGTTAGGTAATAAATTCCTATCATTTTGTATACCACCCCACGATTATCAAGGGTCCAAGTCTGTATTCATAAAGAAGCCAGTTTATTTAAATTTATCTCTTGCCACTCTATATATTGAACTCCTCTACAGTTACAGGCATATTCATAGGAATAACTAATTATCAGGTAACACTATGAAATTATTAATAACCTTACTACTAACAATACTAGGCAGTTCAGAAGTCTTAGCTGAAAATCAAGAAATCGAATCATTTAGTAAAGCGAAAAAGATTTTAGAAAAGCAAGTTTATAACAATCACCGAAGTACGCTTTACTGTGGTGCTGAATTTGATTCTCAGAAAAAAGTAACAGCACCAAAAGGCTTTACCACGACTAAGTATCTTAAGCGTGCCAAAAAAGTTGAGTGGGAGCATATTGTGCCTGCGGAGAATTTTGGCCGTACTTTCAGTGAATGGAGAGATGGACATAGCCAATGTGTTAGTAGTAAAGGGAAGTCATTTAAAGGTCGAAGATGTGCGGAGAAAGTTAATACTGAGTATCGCCTTATGCAGGCTGACATGTTTAACCTTTATCCTGCTATAGGTGCTGTTAATGCGTTAAGAAGTAATTATAATTTCACTGTACTGCCTTCAGCACAAAGTGATTTCGGTAGTTGTGCGATGAAGATAGATAACAGAAAAGCAGAACCGCCTGAATCAGCTAGAGGAGAGATTGCACGTACTTACCTTTATATGGAGAGCGCTTATAAACGTTATAATATGAGCTCATCACAGCGACAGCTAATGAATGCGTGGGATAAAATGTACCCTGTAGATGACTGGGAATGTACTAGAGCAAAAAAAATATCTAGCTTACAGAAAAGCGAGAACAATGTAGTTAAAAGTCGGTGTGAAGCAAGTGGGCTTCTATGAGTGCTTTCATAGCTAAGTATTTACAATCTGCAAAGTGATGTTTGGGCAATTGAAAGGTTGTAACTCGTAATGGGGCAAAGGCAGTATAAGAACACTGCCTGTGTTAAATCAACAATCGGTTTCTCTCGATATCTTAATGGCGTCTTCAATCTCTATTCCCAAATATCTGATGGTGTTATAAATTTTTGTATGACCAAGTAGTAACTGAATGGCCCGTATATTTTTCGTTCGAGCATAAACCAAAGTTGCTTTGGTTCTTTGGGGTTTTAATAAAGTACTTTGCTAAATTACGGACAATTGCCAAGCCTGCCGAACTATAACGGTAAGAACTGGGTTCTAAATCTGACTTTTAGATTACCTTTGTAGAGTGGCCCAACTAGCAGTGTATGGAAAGCTGATCACCTTTTATAGAATAAACCCGTTCGCAGTGTGTGGGAAACTGATCACCTTTCCACTAAGTTACTGATACTCCTGTCTACCTGCCTAGCGATAACGACTAAAACTGGGCTCTTAATCTGACTTTTAGATCACCTTTTTGTAGAGTAGGCCAGCTTGTAGTGTGTGGGAAACGGCTCACCTTTTGTTAAATCACCGGCAATAGCCCTGTCTACCGCGCTATAATGTTAAGAACTGTGCCATTTAATATAACTTTTAGATCACCTTTTTGTAGAGTGGCCCAACTAGCAGTGTATGGAAAGCTGATCACCTTTCCACTAAGTTACTGATACTCCTGTCTACCTGCCTAGCGATAACGACTAAAACTGGGCTCTTAATCTGACTTTTAGATCACCTTTTTGTAGAGTAGGCCAGCNACTTTTAGATTACCTTTGTAGAGTGGCCCAACTAGCAGTGTGTGGAAAGCTGTTCACCTTTTACACAGAACAACTTATAGGGACCTAATAGTGAAGTCTCGGTTCATAATGTGGGAAGTAGATCACTTTATTACCTAACTTCCCGTTTTCAGTTACTTAAACACAGATAAACTAGGGGAATTACCACATAACATCAGTATAAGAACTGCTGGAAAAGTTAAACCGCAAGCCCCATTAAAAATGAGGGGGCACCGCTTCATCTCGCAATTTTTCGAGTAAGTCAGACCATCGCTGCATCATAGCTCTGCGTTGCTTTAGAAATTTTGCGTGATTATACGAGCGAGATGTTGAGTTACCTATTTGGTGAGCTAATTGCGTTTCAATATGGTGATAATCTTCTTCTAGCTCGTTTAGTATGGTAGAAGCTGTGCCACGAAATCCGTGTGATACTATTTGCTCGCTGGTGTATCCAAGAGCCTTTAATCTGTTATTTAATACATTCTTACTCATTGGCAGACATGGATTTTTTTCCGAAGGAAACACATATTCAGAGTAATTAGTGTTTTGATGAATTGCTCTTAAAAGAGCTGAGGTCTGCTGCGTAAGTGGAACAATATGTTCATTTCGAGCTTTCATCAAAAAGCTAGGGATCTTGATATATGCACTCTCAAAGTCTATATACTCCCATTTTAGATGCCGAAGTTCATGTGGGCGAATAAATAAGTGTGGCAGCAGTTTAAGTGCCTCACGAGAGCAATAGTTGCCAAAAGTGTTATTCTCGATATCGTATATCAGTTGACCTAGTTGCTTAGAGTCAGTAATAGCCGCATGATTTTTAACTCTCGGCATTTTACCTACTAATTGTGTGTAGTCGAAATTAATCAGTGGGTTGTTGTCTGTTATATTTTTTGTACTAGCATATTTAAAAATTCGATTTAACATTGACAACAACGGAGGTACTTTTTTCTTTGTATTAGCATCTACTAACAGATTAACGATTTTGATTAAGTGTTGTTTTGTTATTTGATCTATTTGTAGCTTACAGAGATTTTTTAGGTCATTGTTCAGCCATCGGGCAAGCTTTTTATAATTGTCCTCACTCCACTCGGTTTCGTTTAGTTCTAGCCATTGATGTGCAATTACGCCAAAGTTTAAATGTTCACAATAACTTTGATGTTTCTTAAGCTTTCGCTCAGCCATTGGATCAATTCCATCGAGGAGTAAAAGGCGAGCTTCATCAGCTTTTTTTCTTGCGTCTTTGAGGGGGGTTGTGGGGTATTTTCCTAAAGCCATTAATTTATGTTTTCCCCCGTACTTGTATTTAAGACGCCACAGTTTCGATCCTGTGCTATTTACTAATAAATACAAGCCATTACTATCGAACTTCTTGAGTTGTTCTTTATCTTCTGGGCACTTTAGCGCTTTGATTTTTTCATTGTTTAGCATGATTTCTTAATACCTATTTGATTAGAGTAGGGGTATTTTATTAAAAATTAGATCTATTTTTATCTCGATGTTTGTGAAGTACCCCACATAAGTACCCTAAACTTTCGAAATTTAAAAAGATCTAATGAAACCTTGTGAACTTATCAAAGTTATAAAAAAACCCGCAAAACAATGTCTTGCGGGCCTTATAAAGCTTTATGAACGCTTATGCGATCATGGGGGAGCGGTTTACATCATGCCGCCCATACCACCCATTCCGCCCATGCCACCCATATCAGCGCCACCAGCTTCATCTTTTGGGATTTCAGCTACCATTGCTTCAGTAGTGATCATTAGACCCGCAATAGACCCTGCAAACTGTAATGCAGAGCGTGTTACTTTAGTTGGATCTAGGATACCCATTTCAATCATGTCGTTGTATTCGCCAGTTGCTGCGTTGTAACCAAAGTTACCGTCGCCGCCTTTAACTGCGTTAATTACAACAGATGCTTCTTCGCCAGCGTTAGTTACGATTTGACGAAGTGGTGCTTCCATTGCACGAAGTGCAACTTTAATACCGTGGTTTTGATCTTCGTTGTCGCCAACTAAATCTACCAGCTTGCTAGCTGCACGTACAAGTGCAACGCCGCCGCCAGGTACTACGCCTTCTTCAACCGCTGCACGAGTTGCATTTAATGCATCTTCAACGCGGTCTTTTTTCTCTTTCATTTCCATTTCAGTAGCAGCACCTACTTTGATTACTGCAACACCGCCAGCTAATTTAGCCATGCGCTCTTGTAGTTTCTCTTTATCGTAGTCTGATGTTGCTTCTTCGATTTGTGCTTTAATTTGTGAAACACGACCGCTAATACCCGCTTCTTCACCAGCACCATCAATGATTGTTGTATCATCTTTAGTGATAATTACGCGCTTAGCTGTACCTAGGTCTTCAACTGTTGTTTTTTCAAGCTCTAAGCCGATTTCTTCAGAAATAACAGTACCGCCAGTTAATACAGCGATATCTTGTAGCATTGCTTTACGACGGTCGCCAAAACCAGGTGCTTTAACTGCTGATACTTTAACAATACCGCGCATGTTATTAACTACTAATGTAGCTAGTGCTTCGCCTTCAAGGTCTTCTGCGATGATTAGTAGTGGTTTGCTTGCTTTAGCAACCGCTTCTAATGTTGGTAATAATTCGCGGATGTTAGATATTTTTTTATCTACAAGTAGAATAAATGGGTTATCTAGTTCAACAGTGCCTTTTTCTGGGCTGTTGATGAAGTAAGGAGATAAGTAACCACGGTCAAACTGCATGCCTTCAACAACATCTAGTTCGTTTTCAAGTGATTGACCTTCTTCTACAGTAATAACACCACTGTTACGGCCTACTTTTTCCATTGCTTGTGCAATGATGTCGCCAATCTCTTTATCAGAGTTAGCTGAAATAGTACCTACTTGTGCAATTGCTTTAGTATCAGAACAAGGAACAGATAACGCTTTAAGCTCTGCAACAGCAGCAATAACTGCTTTGTCGATGCCGCGCTTAAGATCCATTGGGTTCATGCCCGCTGCAACAGCTTTAAGGCCTTCATTAACAATAGACTGTGCAAGTACTGTAGCGGTAGTTGTACCATCGCCGGCTGCATCATTTGCTTTAGATGCAACTTCTTTAACCATTTGTGCGCCCATGTTCTCAAACTTGTCTTCAAGTTCGATTTCTTTTGCTACAGATACACCATCTTTAGTGATAACTGGTGAGCCAAATGATTTATCTAGTACAACGTTACGGCCTTTAGGGCCTAATGTAACTTTTACTGCGTTTGCCAGGATGTTTACGCCAGTTAGCATTTTAGCGCGTGCGTCACCTGCAAAAAGTACTTCTTTTGCTGCCATGTTTTAAATTCCTCTAAATTCTTAAATGTTTAT
This sequence comes from Pseudoalteromonas sp. SA25, assembly GCF_011378705.1. Lineage (NCBI taxonomy): Bacteria > Pseudomonadati > Pseudomonadota > Gammaproteobacteria > Alteromonadales > Pseudoalteromonadaceae > Pseudoalteromonas > Pseudoalteromonas sp. SA25. The sequence goes on from NZ_WTKV01000012.1 coordinate 84,739, forward strand.
AAACGAAAAGTAGGTTTAGCCTACAATGCCTAAAATATTATCTTCACGCATGATCAGGTACTCTTGACCTTCGATCTTTTCAACTTTTTCAACATATGAGCCAAATAACACAGTGTCACCGGCTTTAACTTCTAACGCTCTCACGTCACCGTTTTCTAAAACGCGACCATTACCTACGGCTACAACTTCTCCGCGAGTTGATTTTTCAGCTGCAGAGCCAGTTAATACAATACCGCCAGCAGATTTTGTTTCTTCTTCTAGACGTTTAACGATTACGCGATCTTGTAAAGGACGAATGTTCATGTTTTTTAGTTCTCCTAACAGTTTCTGAACAGTACAGAAAAAAGCTTTTCTAATTTGCATTCATTAATGGGGGTAGAGTGAAAAATTCCAAGAGAAAAAACGATAAATTTTTAATCTTTTCGCTCATATTCACCATCAATAGTGGTTGGTCGTTCCATTTGCCCTTGCTCTCGTTCAGCATGTTGCTGCCCAGCAAACGGCGATGGCCCTTGTTGCATGCCTGCGCTCATTCTAACAGTTGCTTGGCTAGCAAGGCCTGCAGCCAATTTGTTACGAATTGCAGGGGTTAATAATAGTAGCCCAAATACGTCAGTCATAATGCCAGGAGTAAGGAGTAATACACCTGCAATTACAACGCATATTCCGGTAAATAATTCTTTGGCTGGCATTTGCCCTTGCGCCATTTGCGCTTGTACGTTTTGCAGCGCCCCCATACCTTGTGTTTTAACCATTTTGGCACCTAAAATCGCAGTAATAACAACAAGTGCAATTGTTGCAAATCCGCCAATCACGTCGCTTACTTGAATCAGTAAAGCGATTTCGATAATAGGGATGATAATAAACAACACAAATAAAAATCTAAACATAGCGCTCTCTAAATAATGACACTCAAAAGAGTTGATGAAATATAAATGAGGGTGACGAGGTCTCTTTTCAAGGTTAGGGCATAGGTATCGTCATTTTACTGATATTTTAGCGTCTACACATTGTATCGGCTATCAGATACTATGATGATAGACACTGTCCAATAAGTATAGGTTCATAATGACTACGCATTTTAAAATGATTTTTACGACCTGCAAAGACGAAGCAGAAGCACGCACACTTGCAAGGGCGTTGGTAGAAAAAAAACTAGCTGCTTGTGTAAATATTTTACCTAACATGGGCTCTATTTATATGTGGGAAGGCGAAGTTGCAGAAGCAACTGAAGCTAAGCTACTTATAAAAACGAAATCAGATAAAATGAACGATGTGTTTCTAACAATAAAAGAGTTACATAGCTACGAAGTGCCAGAGATTCAGGTTTTAGAAGTTTCTACGGGAAATTTGGCGTATTTTAATTGGATGGACGAGGTACTGAATTAATGCGTTTTTTCTTTTTATTGTTGGTTACATTATTAACCGTACCTGTAAAGGCTGCGACTAATAATGTGCTTGGTGATCTACTTGGGCCTCCTCAACACACTTTTTTACCTGTAGACCAAGCGTTTGTATTTGACTTTGATCAGCAAGGCAGCACCTTGTTTGTAGGTTGGGATATAGCACCAGACTATTATTTATATAAAAAGAAAATAGAAATCATTGCCAAGGGCGCAAACATTCAAGTAGGTGACTCTGGTAGTGGCGAAATTATTGAAGATGAATTTTTTGGTAAAACAGAAGTTTTTTTTAATATCGCGAGCGTTGTTAGTAAGTTAAGTAATATCACTGAGGGAGCGGTTGTTAAGGTTCGCTATCAGGGCTGTGCAAAAGCGGGGCTTTGTTATCCACCAGAAGTGATTAGTATCCCACTTAGTGTAATTAGTGGCGCACAGATTAAAAATGTAGATCAAAATAGCGCTACAGATGAAGCGGCAACAGCGCAAAGTACATTTGCAGCACTCAACGAGCCAACTACTGAACCTACAACAAATTCAGGTGACACCGAAAAAGAACTGACTTTTACTGAGCAATTAGCCAGTCAGAGCTTAATAACTAATTTACTCATATTTTTTGCTGTTGGTGTAGGCCTTGCTTTTACGCCATGCGTATTCCCAATGTTTCCAATTTTGTCGAGCTTAATTGCGGGTCAGCAAAACCTTTCAACTAAAAAAGCGTTTGCGTTGTCGTTTGTATATATACAAGGCATGGCAGTTACCTATGCAGCACTAGGCTTAGTTGTTGCGGCGCTTGGTGGGCAAGTGCAGGGGTATTTACAGCATCCATTTGTGTTAATCAGTTTTAGTTTATTGTTTGTATTATTGGCTATGTCGATGTTTGGTTGGTACGAAATTAAACTGCCAAGCAGTATGATGAGCAAGCTAACCCAAGTAAGTAACAACCAAAAAGGCGGCAACTACGTTGGCGTGTTTTTAATGGGTGTACTTTCAGGATTGATTGCATCACCTTGCACTACGGCACCACTGTCGGCGGCACTGTTATTTGTAGCGCAAAGTGGTGATTACTTAGTAGGTGGTTTAACACTGTACGTGCTTAGTTTAGGTATGGGGTTACCACTTTTATTACTTGGTACATCTGGCGGTAAACTGCTGCCTAAAGCAGGTGGTTGGATGGAGCAAGTTAAAACCTTGTTTGGTTTTGTGATGCTCGTTGTGCCGCTTATATTACTTGAGCGACTAGTAAGCGCCGACATTATATTATTAATGGCAGGTGTGCTTGCATTAGCAACAGCACTGTACTTACATCATTGGCAAAGTAGCCAAACACAAAGCAAGTTAAAAACTGCATTATGGTTTGCTGCAACTCTATTAGTTATTACAGGCTTTACGTTAACTAAAAACTACTTTTGGCCAGTTCAAGTACAAACAGTACAGGTAAGCTCACAAAATAATGAGTTTAAACAGGTTGCTGATTTAGCAGAATTAAAAGAAGCAGTTGCACAAGCAAACGACGAAGGTCGAATGGTTATGGTCGATTTATATGCCGACTGGTGTGTGGCGTGTAAAGAGTTTGAACATTACACCTTTCCTGATGCCAAAGTGCAAAGTGAGTTTAGCCACTATCAGCTTATTCAAATTGATTTAACTGAGAGTGATAATAAAACAATTGAGCTAATGGAAGAGTACACGGTGTTTGGTTTACCTAGTATTTTGTTTTTTAATACTCAAGGACAAGAGCTTAGTACGCAGCGCGTAACGGGCTTTTTAAATGCTGAGGACTTTGCTAAACACCTAGCAGTTGTGCGCGCCAGCGCACAATAATAGTGCAATAGTGCCACTTGAATTGACTAAGTGGCACCTTCTTAATTCTTCTTATATTTGTACCCACGACACTGATAAGACCAGTATTTTGCTGCTATTTACGTCGAAATCACTATAATAGTTGGTTAACGTGAGAAATTGTTGCTACATTGCTTTTTCTGCTTACTTAAAAGTGAAAAACTAGTTAGTAACCGCTTAACTCATTACTTATAGGATATATCGCGTATTATGGCTGCAAAATTTAACCTTTTAGTTATAAATGGTCCAAATTTAAACATGCTTGGTAAACGTGAACCGGATAAATACGGTTTTCAGACGCTGAGTGAGATTATGGAGGAGCTAACCAGTGCTGCTAATAGTCTAGATGTTGAGTTAACGCATTTTCAAAGTAATAGTGAGCAAGCACTCATCGAACGAATTCACGATGCTTGGCAAGCGGTCGATTACATAATTATCAACCCAGCTGCATTTACGCATACTAGCGTCGCATTACGTGATGCACTGTTGAGTGTTGATATTCCGTTTTTTGAGGTGCACTTAAGTAATGTGCACGCACGTGAAGCCTTTCGTCATCATTCGTATTTTTCTGATGTGGCACAAGGCGTGATATGTGGATTAGGCGCAATGGGTTATCACGCAGCATTGAATGCCGCTGTGAGCCGGTTGCAAAGCGCAATTTAATTTAAATTAACACACAAACTAACAGGCGGGTCGTGTAATGGATATTCGCAAGATAAAGAAGCTTATCGAATTAGTAGAAGAATCAGGTATTGCTGAGCTAGAAATCACTGAAGGTGAAGAATCAGTACGTATTAACCGTAACAACATGAGCGCAGGCCCAGGTTACCCGCAATTTGCTCCACAGCAATATGCACCAGCGCCAGCAGCACCAGTTGCAGCGGCTCCTGTAGCTGTTGAAGCAGCAGCACCAGCTGAGCCTACGGGTCATCAAGTTAAATCACCAATGGTTGGTTCTTTTTACTCAGCTGCGTCTCCTGAAGCTCCAGCATATGTAGAAGTTGGTCAGCAAGTTAAAGTTGGCGATACACTTTGTATTATCGAAGCTATGAAAATGATGAACCAAATTGAATCAGATAAAGCCGGTACAGTAAGAGCTATCTTAGCTGAAAATGGCGAGCCAATAGAATTTGATCAACCTCTATTCATCATTGAATAATAGCGTAACCTAAAAGGCCAACTCTAATGTTAGATAAAGTAGTCATTGCAAACCGAGGTGAAATTGCACTTCGTATATTGCGCGCCTGCAAAGAGCTTGGGATCAAAACGGTTGCTGTGCATTCAACGGCAGATCGCGATCTTAAGCATGTATTGCTTGCAGATGAAACCATCTGTATTGGTAGACCATCAGCAACTGAAAGTTATTTAGATATTCCGCGCATTATTGCTGCGGCTGAAATAACTGACGCTGTAGCGATTCATCCTGGTTACGGTTTCCTTGCAGAAAATGCTGATTTTGCCGACCAAGTTGAGCAAAGTGGTTTTGTATTTATCGGTCCTCGTGGCGACACTATTCGCCTTATGGGTGATAAAGTGTCTGCTATTGCAGCAATGCGTAAAGCCGGCGTTCCATGTGTTCCTGGCTCTGACGGCCCGGTATCAGATGATAAAGAACGCAACATGCAAATCGCTAAGCGTATCGGTTACCCGGTAATCATCAAAGCCGCTGGTGGCGGTGGTGGTCGTGGTATGCGTGTTGTTCGCAGCGAATCTGAACTTATTGATTCAATTGCATTAACACAGCAAGAAGCTAAGCAATTCTTTGGTAATAGCATGGTTTACATGGAAAAATTCCTTGAAAACCCACGCCACATCGAAGTTCAAGTATTAGCAGACGGCCAAGGTAATGCAGTACATTTAGGTGAACGTGATTGTTCTATGCAACGTCGTCACCAAAAAGTAGTTGAAGAAGCTCCAGCACCAGGAATTACTGCTGAAACGCGTAAATTCATTGGCGAGCGCTGTACACGTGCATGTATCGAAATTGGATACCGCGGTGCAGGTACGTTTGAGTTTTTATACGAAAACGGCGAGTTTTACTTCATCGAAATGAATACACGTATTCAGGTTGAACACCCTGTAACTGAAATGGTTACTGGTATCGATTTAGTGAAAGAGCAGTTAAAAATTGCAGCGGGTCAACCGTTATCATTCACTCAAGACGACGTTGTTATTCGTGGTCATGCTATTGAGTGTCGTATTAATGCTGAAGATCCTGAAACGTTTATCCCGTCACCGGGTAAAATTACACGTTTCCATCCAGCAGGTGGTTTAGGTATTCGTTGGGACAGCCATATTTACGCTGACTACACGGTTCCACCACATTACGATTCAATGATTGGTAAGTTAATTACTTACGGTGAAAACCGTGATGTAGCTATTGCCCGCGCGCGCAATGCACTTAACGAGCTAGTAATTGACGGAATTAAAACTAATACTCCTTTGCATAAGAGAATTCTTGCAGATGAAAACTTCCAAAATGGTGGTACTAACATCCACTACCTTGAGAAGAAATTAGGATTGTAATTCTAGCCTGTAAAAGGCGTTTTATCTCAGTTAATAACCTGAGTTATTAAGTTGATTTAAATAACTAAAAATCCGATATCAGGAGACTGATATCGGATTTTTTAATGTCTGTAATTTATACCAATTCGCTTAATTAAACGATCTATTTTGAGGGCGGAAAAACGTGTTGGTAGCTAGGCAAAAAATTCGCTATTTAGTTGTTCTCGGCAATTGCTCCTGCATTGCTCTACCTTCTGCATCCATGCAGTCGTAAATGAGAGTTTTTTAACGCAGGTAGCGACACGTTCAGCCCCGCAAAATGATTAAGTATTATTGCGGATTGGTATTAAGCCTTATAGGCAATAAAAAAGTCCATAAAATATACTGCAAAGAGTAAATTTGATGGACTCAATATTTATACAATATGTTGAAATAACATTAAACTAATTTAGATTCAATTAACTGTAGTGCTTCTTCTAAAATTGTTTCTACTGCTTTTTTAGCGCGCTCAGGATCGCGTGACTTTATGGTCTCTAAAATATCAGCGTGCTTAGCAACGTCTGCGCCCGGTACACCTTTAATGTGGTTTGTATAACGAATACTTACTCTAAGGGCAGTACTAATAAACTCAGTTAACTGCACAAAAAAGCGATTGTTACTGGCAACTAATATACTGGTATGAAAAGCAATGTCAGCTTCGAGTGGATCGTCCAAGCCTTCGTCTGCTTCAGCCATACGGGCTAAGGCACTATCTATATCAGCGAGTTGTTCAGCAGTTGCATTTAGTGCAGCAAGAGCGGCTGCTTGTGGTTCAAGCGCGACACGTACTTGAGTAAACTCTTTTAATAATGACAGTGATGGCTTGCTGCTTAAAATCCAACGTAGTACGTCGGTATCAAACATGTTCCAGCTACTTTCAGGTAATACACGAATACCTTGCTTAGGACGCGATGAAATTAACCCTTTAGCAGAGAGCATTTTTACCGCTTCGCGGGTAGCGCTGCGACTTACATCATACTTTATACATAAATCGGCTTCAGAAGGCAGGCCTTCGCTTACAGGGTAAACACCACGCACAATAGCAAAACCCAAATCGTGGGTTAATTGTTGTGTTAAATTTTGACGGGGTTGGCTTTTCATTGCGCAGGATTCCGAGTTGATATATTGCTTTATTATATATCATATATCATATTAATGTACTCAAGGATATGATATAAACTTTTAATTAGCTAAATATTTTAACACAGCAATAACGACTTAGTTTGGCTCTTTATACTGTAAATGTAAGTTTATAAAGAGTTTAAATAAAATTGAAAATGCGCTGTATGGAGAGTTGAATTTGAACACCCTAGCTCAATATCATAGTCTTTCTGGTAAAGTTATTTTTATTACAGGCGGTGCATCAGGCATTGGTAGAGCAATGGTTAAGTCCTTTGTAAACCAAAATGCAAAAGTAGCATTTATAGATATTGATGATAAGGCAGCGCAATCGCTTATTCGTGATTTACCCAATGCAAAACTATGGTATAGGCAAGTTGATGTAACTGACTCTCATGCACTTCAGCAATCACTTGTGGATGCATGCGCCGCTTTTGGTGCCATTAATGTACTAGTTAATAATGTAGCGAACGACCGCCGCCAAGCGAGCGAAGACGTTACAGTGCAAGACTGGGATCAGTGCTTACAAATAAACTTAAACCCTGCATTTTTTGCCTCTCAAGTTGCTATGTCTTTTATGAAAGGCGATGGAGCCGGCAGTATCATTAATTTTAGCTCTATTAACGCGATTATGGGCCAGCCACAAATGGCAGGCTATGTAACCGCAAAAGCAGGGCTAATTGGTATGACTAAGGCATTGGCTCGCGATTACGGCGAGTTTGGTATTCGCGTTAACGCTATTTTGCCAGGGTGGGTGGCCACCGACCGTCAACTAGCAAGTTGGTTTACCGAAGAAGAGCAAGTTAAGTGGATGGAAGCCATGGCGCTTAAAAAATTAGTTACCCCTGAAGATGTTGCTAATTTGGCACTCTTTTTAGCCGCCGATGAAAGCAGTATGATCACCGGGCAGAGTATTAAAATCGACGGTGGGAGGCTTTAAAGCTTGGCTAATTCATCTCTTTTTATTGCTGTTGACTGGGGCACGAGCCATTTACGTGCTTATTTGTGCGAAGTACAAGCGCAATCAACACTTAAATTATTAGCACAACGTGATGGCCCTGGTGTTGTTAAGGCAAATCAAAATTTTGAACAAACCCTAATCGACACCATTGCAGTGTGGAAGCAAGAATATGGCAGTTTACCTATATATATTGCAGGACAAATTACCTCAAGTATCGGCTGGCACGAAACGCCATATTTAGAATGCCCAATTAATCCCGAAGGGCTACTTAATGCTGCGGTTAGCTTTGGTTGCGATGGACATATTATTAAAGCGTTACCTGGCACAAAGTGTACGCTGCAAAATAGCTTATTTGATGTAATGCGCGGCGAAGAGCTGCAAATTTTAGGGTTTTTAAAACAAAATCCAGAGTATCAACAAGGTAAAATATTACTCTGTTTGCCTGGCACACATACCAAATGGGTGCTTATAAACAACGGCGAAATCATTTGCTTTAAAACAGCCATGACCGGCGAGTTATATGATTTGTTATGTCATCAAAGTGTTTTAATTCCTAACGACTGTGTAGAAGGTGAGTTTGACTTTAAAGCATTTGAGCAAGGCTGTGAGCTAACTTTAGGTAGTGATAGCGGTAACTTGGCACATGGTATTTTTAGTGTGCGTACACGCCAGCTTTCAAAGGAGTTAACGCCAGTACAAGCCAAAGCCTATTTGTCGGGTGTATTAATTGGCAGCGATGTACGAGCAGCTCGCCACGCTAGCGAATGGCAATTATTAAGTGATACACAAGTTGTGGTGATTGGCACAAAGCAGCTGAATAAGTGTTTTACTACGGCGCTTAATCAAATAGGTGTGAAGTGTGTTGAGTTTGATATTAAAACAGCGACGCTTAGCGGTTTTAATTATTTATTTAATTTAGAGTCAAAAAAATAAACCCCTCTATAAAAATTAAATTATAAAGGGGTTAACAGGAAGCTATTATAACTTAATAGTTAAGCGCTTTTAGCTGCTTGGTTATGCTCAATGTAATCATTGAGCGCAGCAACTTGTGCCTCATTAAAACGTAGTCCTAATTTGCTGCGGCGCCATAAAATATTGTATGCGTTTTCTGCCCACTCTTCATTAAGCAAGTAATCTACTTCTGCTGCAAATAAACCATGGCCAAAATCTTGGCCTAAATCACTCAACCCAGTTGCACTACCTAATATATTTTTAGCACGAGTACCATAAGTGCGTACAAAGCGTTTAAGTGTTATTTCAGGTAACCATTCATATTTTGCTTTTAGCTCTGATTTAAGTGCTTCTACAGAGCTAAAATCACCACCAGGGAGCGAGCTATGCTTGGTCCAAGCTTTGCTCATTTGTGGGTAAAAGTCTTCAAGCTTATTAACCGCAGCTTCGGCAAGTTTGCGATAAGTTGTAATTTTTCCACCAAACACACTCAGTAGAGGTGTTTGCTTAGCATCACTCGAAAGCTCTAATTTATAATCGCGAGTAACGGCTTGTGCATTAACTGATTCGTCATCAAGTAATGGGCGTACACCTGAAAAGGTATGTACTATGTCTTCGCGTTTAATCGGTTGTTTAAAGTAGGTATTAGTAATATCAATTAAGTAATCAATTTCTTCATCACTAATTTTAACGTCTTGTGGGGCACCTTTGTGCTCTACATCGGTTGTGCCAATAAGTGAGAAGTCATCTTCAAACGGAATAACAAACACAATACGCTGATCTTTATTTTGTAAAATATAAGCTTGTTTTTCATCGTGAATGCGAGGCACTACAATGTGGCTACCTTTTACAAGGCGAATATTTTGTGGTGATTTTTCTGTTAGGGCTTCATCAAATAATTTAGCTACCCAAGGACCCGCAGCATTAACAATGCCTTTGGCAGAAATAGTGTATTTAGCTTTGCTCTTTTGCTGCTCAAGCGTTACCTGCCATTTACCTTGCTCACGTTTAGCATTTACACACTTAGTTTGTGTGGTAATAACGGCGCCTTTTTCCTGCGCTGCAAGGGCGTTTAAAACGACTAAACGAGAATCGTCAACCCAGCCATCAGAGTATTCAAACCCTTTGGTAATAGAGGGTTCTAAAACGCTATTTTCACCAAATTTAATGCTTCGAGAACCCGCAAGTGTTTCGCGTTTCGCTAGGTTGTCATACATAAACAAACCAATGCGAATCATCCACGCAGGGCGTAAATGCTTTTGATGCGGCAATCTAAAAGTAAGTGGCCACATAATGTGAGATGCGTTCTTAAGTAGCACTTCTCGCTCTGCTAGGGCTTCTTTTACTAATCTAAATTCGTAATGCTCAAGGTAGCGCAGACCACCGTGGATCAGCTTAGAACTGTTTGAAGATGTTGCACAGGCAAGGTCTGATTGTTCGCACAAGAGTACTTTTAATCCTCTGCCTGCTGCATCAGCTGCTATTCCAGTGCCGTTTACACCGCCACCGATGACTAGTAAGTCATATTCGTTATCTGCTAATTCCACCGAGCTAACCTTTTTATTTGTAATATAAATAAGACATAAGCATCATAAAGCTGCTGTTTTCATTTGACAATAGAAAACCCAGATTTTTATTCGTTAATTTTGACGCCAATCCATTTTCAATTTAAAGCAGTAAAGCATGCTTTTTAAATCTAGCATTTAGCTAAGTTAAAAAAGCAAAGTGGTTAAAGTATTAGCCTTAACCACTTAGTATTTACTATGGGCAGTTTTTATTCGTTAAGCATACTTGAGCTACGCAGTGCTGCCATTTTGCGTATAGATCGTTACGCTCGTCGGCACTCATGGTTGGCTCAAAACGACGGTCGCATGTCCACATTTTAGATAACTGCTCAGTCGACTCGTACACACCTGTTTGTAAGCCAGCTAAATATGCTACGCCTAAAGAAGTGGTTTCGGTCACAGTTGGGCGCTCAACTGTTGCGCCTAAAATGTTTGATAAAAAGGTCATAACCCAATTATTTTTTACCATACCGCCATCTACACGAAGCACACTTGGGCGAAGACCATCACGCTCCATCGCTTTTTGTAAATCTTTTGTCTGGTAACCAACTGATTGCAGCGCTGCAGCAACTATGGTGCTAATACCCGAATCGCGTGTTAAGCCTAAAATAGCGCCACGTGCATTAGGGTCCCAATAAGGAGCGCCTAAACCCGTAAACGAAGGCACTAAAAATACACCATGATCGAGGGGGACATCTTTAACCATCGATTCACTTTCGCCAGCATGGCTAAGTAGTTTTAAGCCTTCAACAATCCACTGCATAGTTGCGCCAGCCATAAATATACTGCCTTCAATGGCGTAAGTTGGCTTGCCGTTTAATCTATAAGCAACAGTGGTTAATAAGCGGTTTTCTGAGGTCAGTGCTTTTTCGCCAGTGTTAAGCATTAAAAAACAGCCAGTACCGTAAGTACTTTTAGCCATGCCTTGTTCAAAACATGCGTGGCCAACAAGCGCAGCTTGCTGATCGCCTGCAATACCACAAACACGAATTGGCGCGCCAAAAATATCAGCGCTGGTTGAACCAAACTCGTCAGCTGAATCCATTACCTCTGGCAGCATAGATTCTGGGATATCGAATAACTCTAAAAGCTCTTGATCCCACTGCTGGGTATGAATATTAAATAACATGGTGCGCGATGCATTGGTTGCATCGGTGCGGTGCTCTTTGCCGCCTGTTAGCTGCCAAAGTAGGTAAGTGTCAACCGTACCGAAGTCGAGCTCACCTGCAAGGGCTTGTTCGCGTGCGCCTTCAACGTTATCTAAAATCCAACGAATTTTAGTGGCCGAAAAATAAGGGTCGAGCAATAAGCCTGTTTTATCGCTTATCGTTTGGCAAAGCTCATCAGTTGTTAGGCTTTCGCAATAGTCACTGGTGCGACGGTCTTGCCATACAATAGCGTTATAAATTGTTTTGCCTGTTTTTTTGTTCCACACCAAAGTGGTTTCGCGTTGGTTGGTGATGCCAATGGCAATAATTTCTTCAGGCTTTACATCGTTTTTAGTTAACACTTCGCGACTAGTGCTAAGCACTGTTTGCCAAATATCGTTAGGGTCGTGTTCTACCCAACCATTTTGTGGAAAATGCTGCGAAAATTCTTGTTGTGCTGTACCAAAAACGTCTGCATCTTTTGTAAACAAGATGGCCCGAGAGCTTGTGGTTCCTTGATCAATTGAGAGTATGTATTTGGACATGATATTTGTGTTATTTATCTTATCTTATATATGACTAGATTGCCTTTAACCGAAGTTAATGGCAATGGTTTTTTCTTAAAATAGCAGATTAAAAAATAAACACGCTAATATTTTCTGGTAACTCTTTTATATAAAAGGCGTTTTATTTTTGCATTATTTTAAGGGCGTACGCGGCTATTGATTAAAACAGCCGCTTAAAGCTTATTATTACTTGGTGTGAGGTTTAGCTTGTTGCCAATCCATACCGGTAGAAAAGCGATTATCAAACCCGCGCCACTGTGGCAGCGGTTTACCATCAACAACAGCTTGGTCGCCGTTTTGTGGTAAATCTAAGTATTTACACTCGCTGGCTATGCCTTTTACGTGGCAATCCATCATGGCAAGTACAAAGTGTTTGTTGATTTCGTTTAGTGTACGCATAGACCACGAAGGCTCGTAGTAATGCCCTATATCTAGCTCACTGCTGCTTTGTGCAATAGCAGGGGCTGGGTGTGGTGCAATATTATGGCGTGCATTTTTGTAAGTAAGCATGTACTTATCTTTGCTGCCTGTTTGTTCATAAAGACTTCTAATGCCTTCATAGCCTGAAATGTCATCTAGGTTACCGGCTACATAAAGCGAAGGTACTTTAATATTTTCCATTGCTTTGGCATCAAATATAGCGTGCTGTCCGCCCCATGGTGCAAAGGCCACCATCGCTTTTATACGCGGGTCTATTTTTGGGTTTTGGTATTGCCCACCAGCGCAGCTGTTTAGTAATTGCTGTACTTGTTTAATTTGAGCTGGGTCTTTCATACCCGTAAACATAGCTGTAGTTTGCTCATTAAAAGCGTAACAACCACCTATTGTATTTACCGCGCCATAGCCACCCATTGAGTAACCAATTACGCCTGCGCTTTTGTTGTCTACTTGCTTGCTTGCAAAGTTGTTTTGCTCATTAAAGTAATTAATAACAAACTGCTGATCGCGTGAGCGATTTATAAGCGTGCTAAAAAAGCCAGAGAACGGCGCATTTTTAAAATCAACATCGGCGTTGGTTGAGTCAGTATGATCAATTGCTACAACAATGTAACCGTGCGACGCTAAGTGCTCGCCAAGGTAGTACATAATTGTACGGTAACCGGTATAACCGTGCGAAAGCACTATCACAGGGTAGTGTTCTTTATTATTAATGGCGACATCACGCATTGCATCGGCTTGCAGAGTAAACTCTTTACCTGAGCGAGTTTCATCTGTGTAGCTGGTAAGTGGCGCTTTTGCTGTATTTACAGCCGGATACCACACCTCTACTTTTAAAGGACGATCTTTTTGGCCTTGTGTAGCTGGGTCAAATTGCGCAGGGTTAACTAAATCAAGTGTTTGCACACCTACATTGTAGCTACCTTTAGCTGCAAGCTCTGGGAGTACTTCGCTAGTGATTGGCGGGTATAGCTGCTCTGGTTTATTAGATTCAGCAACAGCTACACTGGCAGATAAACTGCACGTAGCAAGTAATATAGCTTTTGAAAGCGCCTTGAGTGTGTGTGTCATTGTGTGTCCTTGTTGTGTATTTTTATTTTTTAATTAGTCAGTTCAGCCGACTCGACGGCATTGCTATATTGCAACTGCCATTGTGCTCGTAAGGTATCCATTATGTTCATAACTCGTAAGCTAGTACCGAGGGGCAACACGCTGCTTTGGGTTTGTTTTTGTAATATACACTGCGTGACATGTGCAATTTCAAACTTAAAATTTTCATCGTCGCTAAAGTCGTATTCAAAGTATTGCGGGTCTTGGTCGTTTATGTGTAGCTCTAGCGTTTTTGCACCTACAAACTGAGGTATTCGAATATAGCCAAGCTCACCATTAATACATGCTTCTGTTGGGCCATTTTGCTGCAGTGCGCTGGCAAGAGATGCAAATTGCCCGTTACCGTAATCAACTATAGCAGTGCTTCGCTCATCAACACCGGTTGTGCTTTTATGTACAAAGGATTTGATGTGTTCAGGGGCTTTATTAAATACCACATCAGCAATCGAAATAGGATAAATACCTAAATCGAGTAGGGCGCCACCCGCTGTTACAGGGTTCATTAATCGGTGAGTGTTGGCAAAGCTGCCAGGTAAACTAAAGTTGGCATTAACACTGTGCACATTACCAATAACACCTTCACTTAGGAGCTGTTGTAATTTTACTATAGCTGGTAAAAACCGCATCCAAACACCTTCCATTAAAAAGCAGTTTTGTTGCTTGGCAAGCTTAGTGAGGCTTTGTAACTGCTCAGCATTAACGGTAATTGGTTTTTCGCTTAGCACGTGCTTATTGTGTGTTAAGCATTGAGCGATAGTTTTAAAGTGTTGATCGTGCGTATTGGCAATATATACGGCATCTATATTTGGGCACTGCATAAGAGCTTGATAGCTCTCATAGCCTTGAATATTGTACGGTGTGGCAAATCTTTTAGCGCGCTGCATACTCGTTGATGCAGCGCCAATAAGCTGTGCATCACTGCAATGCGCAATGCTTTTAGCAAAGGTGTGAGCTATATTGCCACACCCAATAATTCCCCAATTAACCTTTGCCATGCTTATTCCTTAAGTTTATTTAAAAAGACGTAATTTGTAATCCTGAACCCGCTGAACATACGTAAATATCAGCATTTAGGCTAAAACGCTCAAAGTAATGCTTTTCTACCGCAGCTTTAATTAGTGGTACTTCCGCATCGCGACACAAACATACAATAGCACCACCAAAGCCGCCACCCGTCATACGAACTGCGCCAAGCTCGCCCATCGCTTCTTTACAGATTTCTACTAGGCCATCGGTTGCAGGTACGGTTACTTCAAAATCGTGTTTAAGTGATTGGTGCGATGCAGCCATTAGCGTACGAAGTGCATCCATATCGTTATTTTGTAGTGCAGTAGTTGCTGCAATTACACGGTCGTTTTCGCTAATTACGTGGTGTGCACGTTTATATTCGTTTTCGCTTAATGTCGCTTTTACTGCTTGCAAGCCAGTCATGGTTGCTTGGCGAAGTGTTTCTACACCCATTTTTACAGCAGCTTGTTCGCAGTCAATACGGCGCTGGTTGTATTCGCTATCAACCAACTTGCGCGGGTAGTTAGAGTTAACAATAACAATATTTAAATCATCAGGAACTTTAACTGATTTAGTTGCTAGGTTTTCACAGTCGATTAATAGTGCATGACCGTTCTCGCCTTTAGCTGAAATAAGCTGATCCATAATGCCGCATTGGCAATGCATAAAGTCATTTTCGGCTTCTTGGCCAAATAGCGCAATTTGCTCTGGCGGTAAACCAAGCTGTGCAATATGGTTAAACATACCGCCAACTGCAACTTCTAGTGCTGCCGATGACGACAAGCCACTACCTTGCGGTAAGTTACTGTCAATTAGTAGGTCGGCGCCACGTAGTGTGTAGCCCGCTCTTTTAAGAACATAAGCCACAGCACGAATGTAGTTACCCCATTGCGACTGGCCTTCAGTGATTTCTTCATCAACACTAAAGCTGTCTTTTTCGCCTGGGTAATTTAAAGAATGCACAGTAATAATATTGTCGTCGCGCTCTTTAAACATTACTTGGGTACGAAACTCTAACGAACACGGTAAAACAAGACCGTCGTTGTAGTCGGTAAATTCGCCAATGAGGTTTACACGCCCCGGTGCTGCAGCAATACCTTGAGCAGGCGCGCCATACAGTGACAAAAATTGTTGTTGGAATTCGTTAAGCTTCATCTGTGTGTCCTGCTGTATCTTTATAGTGTGTTGTACTGGCTGCTTTTAAAATAGAAGCAGCGGTTTCTGCGCTTAAATCGCGTTGGCTTTCGCCTAGCATTTCGTAGCCTACCATGTGTTTTTTAACAGTAGCAGAGCGAAGTAGCGGCGGATAAAAATGTGCATGCAAACGCCAATGTTGCTCATCAGAGCCTCTATTAGCCGGTGCATTGTGCCATCCCATTGAGTATGGGAAGCTGCAATTAAATACGTTGTCGTACTTAGTGGTTAATACTTTAAGTGCCTGAGCCAAAGAGTCGGTTTGCACATCGTTTAGCTGGCTAAAGTTTTGAATGTTATCTTTAGTTACTAGCATTGTTTCAAACGGCCACGCTGCCCAAAATGGCACAACAACAAGCCAATGTTCGTTTTCAAATACAACACGTGTTTGATCTGCTTGCTCTTTTTGCGCGTAATCGGCAAGCATGGCTGTGCCATGCTTTTTATAATAGGCAAGCTGCTGGTTATCTTCGGCTTCTATTTCGGTTGATAAATGCGAGTGAGCCCATACTTGGCCGTGAGGATGAGGTTGCGAACAACCCATGATCTCGCCTTTATTTTCAAAAACTTGTACGCATTCGTACTGCTGTGCAAGCTCTGTGTAATTTTTTTTCCAGGTTTTTACTACTTCGTGCAATGCGTTTTGGCTAAGCTCTGGTAGTGTTTTATTATGCTCTGGAGAAAAACAAATTACGCGGCATTCGCCGCTGGCTTCGTCGGCAATAAATAAATCGCTGTCTGATTCTAAGCTTTGTAATTGCTCGCTGGCATTAGGTGTTAATGCGCCAAAGTCATTTCTAAATACGTGTGTGTATTTGTAATCTGGATTGCTGTCGCCATTTGCACGGGTATTGCTTGGGCAAAGTGGGCAGCTGTCATCGTGTTTTGGTAATACGTTTTCGTTAACGGCTTCTGTTGCGCCTAACCATGGGCGGTTATTACGATGTGGTGACACTAATACCCAACGACCCGTTAGCGGATTTTTACGTCTGTGAGTACTTTCTAATAAAGCCATATTAACTCTCCAACCCACTTGGGTAATTAGTTTGCCAGCGCCATGTGTCGTTTGTCATGTCGCTAAGTGTTAGTTCTGCGTGCCAGTTAAGTGTGTTTTGCGCTTTTGTGGCATCGGCGTAGTTACAGGCAATATCACCTGCACGGCGTGGTGCAATCTTATACGGAATATCTTTATGGGCTGATGCGCTAAATGCCTTAATCATATCAAGCACAGAATAACCTTGCCCTGTGCCTAGGTTGTAAGCATGGAAGGCGGTATCTGTTTTATGTTGCATAAATGCCGCAACATGACCTTTCGCTAAATCTAAAACATGAATATAGTCGCGCACGCCTGTGCCATCTTCGGTGTCGTAGTCGTCACCAAAAATATTAACCACGTCGCGTTTGCCTACTGCAGTTTGAGCAATAAATGGCATTAAGTTATTAGGAATACCATTAGGGCTTTCACCTAATAAACCACTTGGGTGTGCACCTACTGGGTTAAAGTAACGAAGCGCAATACCCATAAATTGACTGTTGGCATTACATACGTCTTGCATGGCTTGTTCAACCATGACTTTAGTCCAACCATAAGGGTTAGTTGCGCGTATAGGATGCTTTTCGTCAATAGGGAGGTAGTCTGGCTCGCCGTACACAGTAGCCGATGAGCTAAATATAATATGGTTAACGCCTTCATCTTGCATGTTTTGTAGCATGCTTAATGTGCCCGACACATTATTTTGATAATAACGCAGCGGTTGCTCGGTAGATTCGCCAACGGCTTTTAAAGCCGCAAAGTGAAAAACAGCTTCGGCTTTAGTATGTTTTAGGGCGAGTTTAAATTGTTGCTCGTCTTGAATGTCACCCAAAATAAACTCAAACCGAGTACCTGTAATCTTTTCGAGTTGGTCAAGTACCCGCGCACTTGCATTAGACAAGTTATCATAAATAACAGGCGTAATACCTGCTTCATGCAATGCAATACATGTGTGGCTACCTATGTAACCCATGCCGCCAGTAACTAAAACTTTCATGTTATTTCTCGAAAAGTGTATTTATATGATAAATACTACTATTAAGGGGGTTTAAAAACAATAGTTATGATTACTGGTTAATTCAAATAAAAGCATAAAAAACATTCAGCTTAAACACTCACCTGTCTTTTAAAGGAATGCTTTTATATTAACTAACATAGGCTTAGCTTTATCAATTAATTCTATAAACTGATTCAACTATTGGCCTAATTATCAGCAGTAAGTCGGGGTGCTAATATAGCGAAAATAAAGTAAGGAGAGATCAACATGAACAAAACAATTTTACTTACCGGCGCTACCGATGGCATTGGGCTAGAAACCGCAAAGATGTTATTAGCACACGGTCACACCGTATTATTACATGGCCGCAGCCAAGCAAAGCTCAGCGCGCTACAAGTAGCTTTAACCGAGCAATACCCAAATGCGAGTACACATACTTATATTGCTGATTTAAGCGATATGAGCCAAGTTCAAACTTTGGCAAAAAATGTATTAGCCGATTTGGCCGAAAATAATAACCAGCTCGACGTACTTATTAATAATGCAGGCGTTTATCAATTAGTTGATGCTACAACAATTGACGGCCTTGATGCTCGCTTTGTTGTAAACACGATTGCGCCATATCTTCTTACAAAACTATTGTTACCTGTTCTTAGTCGTAATTCGCGAGTGGTTAATGTCTCATCAGCTGCGCAATCAAGCGTTAACTTAAATGCACTTATGGGTAACACTGAACTTTCTGATAGTGCGGCTTATGCACAAAGTAAATTGGCTATTACTATGTGGTCGCGTCATTTAGGGCTTGAGCTTAAAGATACTGGGCCATTAGTTGTATCGGTAAACCCTAAATCGTTACTGGGAAGCAAAATGGTAAAAGACGCTTACGGTATAGATGGTGGGGATTTAAAAATTGGCGCAAATATTTTTTGTCGCGCAGCGCTTAGTGATGAATTTAAAGATGCCGCAGGCCTGTATTTTGATAACGATACAGGACGCTTTGCGCCTCCTCATGTTGATGCACTTGATAATGCTAAAAATCAACAACTAGTAGATACGTTAGGCAGTATTTTAGCACAGCTTAAATTAGGCAAAGCATAATGAAAAATCATGTTACCTGGACAGTACAAGGCCAAATTAAAGAAGGTAAATACGATGAGTTTTTACTGGTAATGGCACAATTAGTTACTTTGGCTAAAAGTGAAGCGGGCACTTTAATGTATGAGTGGACAGTAAGTGAAGACAAGCACAATGTACATATTTACGAGCGTTACCAAGATGAAGATGCTGCTAAAGCGCATCTTGCTGGTTGGGGCGAAAGTGGCCCACTATTTTTAAGCGTAGTTGATATGGATAAAGTAACGGTATTTAGTCAATTATCAGAAGAGTTTGCACAAACCTTTGCAGGCCCAAGCAGTGTATTTATGAAACCTGTGGGTGGCTTTGTAAAGTTTTAGAGAAAATACCCATTGTTGATCTAAAGAGCTCACCTCATCAGTGAGCTCTTTTTTTAGTGGCATTACTGCTCTTGCTGCAAGCGTTCGTATAGCCAATCTTTTAGTTCTGTACGTTCGTGTTTTAGTTGATGCATTTGCTCATCGCTTATGGGCGCATCTTTGAGCTCTAATACTCTAATCTCTTTATCTAGCTTGTCGTACTTATCTGCTTTTTTTGCAAATTCAGTATCGCTTTCATTTAACTCGGCAATGGTCTTTAAGTACTCTGGGAAGTCATTAGTTAATGAGTGGTCTTCGCCTAACATATTCGCTCCTTAGTAGGATATAAATGAGCTCACAAATAAGTGAGTTGTATAAGTGAATTACTGCCTTTCATATAATACACTGGGGCTTACATAGATATAATTCAACCATTGAGCCGCTAATGTGATGTAGCGCAAACAACCGTTTTTACTTTTTAGCCGTTACTGTTTTTCCCAATAAGGGACTTCACCAAAGTAGGCAATAAAATGATCGATAAACGCACGCACCTTAGGGGCTAATAATCTATTGCTTGGATATACAGCCCAAATATCGGCATTAGCTACCAGCGGAAAGTCTTTTAACACTTCTACTAGGCTGCCATCTTCTAAATATTTATAGCTACACCAATTTGAACTAATAGTAATACCTAACCCTTGTACGCACGCATCACGAACGGCTTCACCGTTATCAAAACGAAGTGCGCCTTTGGTTTTAATATTAAGAGTGTCTTTACCTGATTTAAAACCCCAGCTCTCTATACTGGCTAAGTTAATAGTTTGATGATTAACTAAATCTTGTGGTGTTTTAGGCAAGCCATTTTTAGCTATATACTCAGGCGATGCGCATACAATACGGTTATCTGATGCAAGTTTGCGAGCAATTAGGTTTGAATCTTTAAGTGCCGCATCGCGAATTGCAATATCAAAACCGCCTTCGACTAAATCAACAATAGTATCGCTAAAGCGGCAATCTATAGTCAGCCCTGGGTATTTTTGCATAAAGCTTTTTAAGGCAGGGACTATATGCATGCGTCCAAAAGAAGCAGGCGCAGTGATACGTAATGTACCTTGGGGCACTAAGCTTCCTGCACCTACCGAGGCGCGTGCGGTTTCTAATGTTGCTAGCACCTCTTGTGCATGAGGTAAAAATGCCTCGCCTTCTTCGGTCAGCGACACCTTGCGCGTAGTACGATGAATAAGTCGTACTCCTAAGTTCTCCTCAAGCTTACTAATATATGCACTCGCTACTGCTGGTGATAAATCAAGCTCTCTTCCTGCTAGGCTTATATTATATGTATTAGCAATGCGTACAAACAAAGCAAGATGGTCATTATTCATACTTGATTCTCAATATTATGTTGAAACAGATTGTGTATTTAGCCTTATTATCATTTATTAAAGGCAAAGCTACAATGAAACCTCATTACACATTAACTATAAACAGCTAATAGAGGCAACACTCATGAAAGCAATGACAATTAATAATTTTGGTGGCACTGAAGAGTTTGTAGCAGCAGAGGTTGCAAAACCACAAGTAACCGCAGGTAACGTATTGGTTCGCATTGCTGCAACTAGCGTAAATACAATTGATATGATGATTCGTCAAATGGGTGCCGATTTACCATTTGCTCCAAAGTTACCAGGCATTTTAGGTATGGACTTTGCGGGCACTATTGAAGCTGTGGGAGACGGTGTAACAGAGTTTACTGTAGGTGATGAAATTTACGGTTGTGCTGGTGGCCTAGGCGATTTACCAGGTGCACTTGCTGAGTTTATGCTTGCTGATAAGCGCTTAATTGCTCACAAACCTAAAAATTTAACCATGAAAGAAGCAGCCGCTATTCCACTTGTAGGTATTACTGCACTTGAAGGCTTAACGCGTGCAAATGTAAAAGCAGGTCAAAAAGTGTTAGTGCACGGTGGCGCAGGTGGTGTAGGCCATTTAGCAGTACAACTAGCTAAGCACTTTGGCGCTGATGTTTACTCAACTGGCGGTAACGCAGAGCAACTAGCACTAATAGAAAGCTTTGGCGCTACAGGCATTAACTTTAAAGACGAAACTGTAGAGCAATACGTTGAAAAACATACCAGCAATGTGGGCTTTGATATGGTGTTTGACACAGTAGGAGGCGGTAACCTTACTAACTCGTTTGCAGCAGCAAAGCTAAATGCCCAGGTATCTACAACGCTCTCTTTATTAGAAGTAGACTTAAGCCCAGTACACTTTAAAGGGCTATCGTTAAACGTAATCTTTATGCTTATCCCGATGATCCACGACTTTAACCGTCAAGACCACGGCGACAAACTTACTAAACTTGCGCAAATTGTTGAAGCAGGCGGTATGCGCCCAGTACTTGATGAGCAAGATTTTACATTAGAAGATACAGCTAAAGCGCATGACCGCTTAGCAAGTGGCCAAGCACTGGGTAAAGTGGTTATAAACGTACAATAATGCATTCAAGGCCGGCTTTTTAGCCGGCTTCTTTATAATTCTAATATTCCTTCTAAAGATAGCTCTAACGTAAGATAAACAAACCTCATTTATGTTGACGAATTAATAGTGGTAGAATGCAGCGCTTAGTACCACTTGTGTAAAGTAGTGGTCAATAATTTATAAGGTCTGTTGTGTAATGCTGTTGATGATCGACAACTACGATTCGTTTACTTACAACTTAGTGCAATATTTTCAGCGTTTAGATCAAGACGTTTTAGTAAAACGTAATGATGAGCTAAGCATTGCGCAAATAAAACAGTTAAACCCGCAGCACATCGTGTTATCGCCAGGGCCATGCACCCCTAACGAAGCGGGTATTTCACTAAATGTTGTTGAGCAACTAAAAGGGCAATATCCTATTTTAGGAATTTGCTTGGGGCATCAAACTATTGCACAAGCTTTAGGTGGAGATGTAATTCGTGCTAAAAAAGTAATGCACGGTAAAACATCACCCATAGTTCATACTAATAAAGGGGTGTTTAAAGGCTTAGCTAACCCGTTAACAGTATGTCGTTATCATTCTTTAGTGGTTAAAGAGCAAACTCTACCTAAAGAACTTGAAGTAACCGCATGGACTCAGACTGAGCAAGGCGAGTTTGACGAAATTATGGGGTTGTTACACAATGAACTAGCAATCGAAGGTGTGCAGTTTCACCCCGAAGCTATTCTAACTGATCAAGGCTTAGAACTGCTTGATAACTTTTTAACTCGCTTCTAATGTTATAATACACAGAGCATTTAATACTTTATAAATGGATGTCATGATTGAACTTGTAGCGCAACAGCGTACTGCCAAAATACTAAGCCAACGGGCTCATGACTTATTGCTTGGGCACAGCTTTGCGCATCAGCAAATTGGTTTCATCCATACATTAGATATAGATTACGGCGAACCCATGAAGCAACGTACTTTGCTTCAGGTTGAAGTGGCCGCACAGAATAAACGCCAGCAAAGCAGTACTGCACATCATAAGTACCGCGCTCAAGCGAGTGAGCAACTGCACAAAACAATTGAAACAGCTATATATAAGCAGCTTGAAGATATAGATGGCGTAATTCACAGTACTATAGGTATTGAAGATGGCATTGCCAATATACTCGATATATTAGCTGTAAAGTCGGCATCGGTAGGACGTTTAGAGCCACTGGTTAATGATATAAGCTGGTTGGGTAGAGAATTAGTAACGCTCGTTAATTTACCTTACTATCGTAATCAGCGTAGTAAAAATACGTCTGTAAAAGTAGATAAACCATCGCTTGCCCTTCGTTATATTGGCCTTGATAACTTACAGCTAGTTATTCCTACATTTGCAGCGCGTCATTGGATGCCACATAGCACCGAACCATTTTCATTATTAAAACGCCGGCTACGCGACAGCGCGATGGCAAACGCGATTGCAGCGCAAAAAATTGCACAAATCAATAATGTGAATGACGTACATGCATTTACCCTTGGTATGCTTTTAGATGTAGGGCGAATTGCATTAGTGCGCTTGTACTTAAAAACGTTTGAGAAAGTATGGCAACGCAAAGTGCAGTTAGCCCGAAATGAAAACCAAAAAGATTTGCACACCGCATTATTAGAGCTACAGCCCGACCCGCTATTTTTAACCACTCTACTTAGCAATAAGTCGATAGAAGTAAGCGCCAAAGTAATAGACAAAATGGCTTTTAAATATTTACCGTTTAAAGGTGTAATGCAGCAGCTAGTAAATGGGGTAGATAAAGGCGATACATTACTGCCGTTAACAGAAGTAATGCTAAAGGCACGTTGCTACTCTCAATATCTTAATTTAAAAGAGCATCAACTTATTGAGCCTGATGAAACTCTAAGCTGGTTTTCGTACTTTAAGTTCACTAAAACGGAACTAAAAACCCTCCAATCGAGTAATTTTACCAATTTAGCTATTCAAATTGACTAAAAATCTGAATTTTTTGTTAATTTTTTTGCGACTAACCATTCATTCTCACTCTATTGTTATATTGCATATTTGCCGATTAAAGCATGCGCGCCTTGGTGCTCATGCGGTTAGTTGTTTAAAAATAAGCATAAATAGCTATGCAAATAGTTATTCACTATCTATGAAATAATATCTTTAGCCCTTTATTTTCAAGGGATACATGAAAGTTTTTAACGAGACAGATATAAGTAATTCTGAAATAATGTGCGTCTGAAAATTGAACCACAAAGCAATTTTGCGCAATTATCAGGTTACTGATCTTGCCTATAAAGTTGGTTACAAATATTAACCAAACACCTATTTTGATGTTTTGTGTTGCTCACAATTAAGAGGAAATAAAATGACAGTCAATCGCGAATTATTTGATCACGTAATGGTTCCTAACTACGCACCTTCAAGCGTAATTCCTGTTCGAGGCGAAGGTTCTCGCGTATGGGATCAACAAGGTCGAGAGTTTATCGACTTTGCTGGTGGTATTGCAGTTAACTGTCTTGGCCATTGCCACCCTGCATTAGTAGGCGCATTAAAAGAGCAAGGCGAAAAAATCTGGCATCTATCAAATGTAATGACCAATGAGCCGGCACTTCGCCTAGCTAAAAAAATGGTTGATGCTACATTTGCTGAAAAAGTTTACTTTGCCAACTCAGGCGCAGAAGCAAACGAAGCAGCGCTTAAATTAGCGCGTCGTTTTGCACTTGATAAGTTTGGCGCAGAAAAATCACAAATCATCGCGTTCAACAAAGGTTTCCACGGTCGTACATTCTTTACCGTAACTGTTGGTGGCCAAGCTGCATATTCAGATGGTTTTGGTCCTAAGCCTGGCGACATTGTACATTGTGATTACAACGACCTAGCTGCTTTTGAAGCGCTTATCAGCGACAAAACATGTGCCGTAATGATGGAACCTCTTCAAGGTGAAGGCGGTATTGTTTCACCAACTGACGAGTTTGCTCAAGGCGTTCGCGATTTATGTACTAAACATAACGCACTGCTTATTTTTGATGAAGTTCAAACTGGTGTTGGCCGTACTGGCGATTTATACGCATACCAAGGCTTAAACATAGTACCTGATATTTTAACTTCAGCTAAAGCACTTGGCGGCGGTTTCCCTATTGGCGCTATGATCACAACAACTGAAATTGCACAGCATCTTAAAGTAGGTACTCATGGTTCTACTTATGGCGGCAACCCGCTTGCGTGTGCTGTTGCAGAAGCTGCATTTGATACAGTAAATACCCCAGAAGTACTTGCTGGCGTAAAAGCTAAAGCAGCATTATTTAATGAACTACTTACTGCGGTTAACGAAAAATACAACGTATTTAGCGAAATCCGTGGCCAAGGTTTATTAATTGGTGCAGTAGTGAGCGAGCAATATAAAGGTCGTGCAAAAGAGTTTTTAGTGGCAGGGACTGAGCAAGGCCTTATGTCATTAGTTGCTGGTGCAGACGTAATACGTTTCACTCCATCTTTAGTAATTCCTGAAGCGGACATTCGCGAAGGTATGGCACGCTTTGAAAAAGCAGTAGCAAGCGTAGTAAACGCATAAGCGACTTAAGCCAACCAATTAAGGGCAAGCACTGCTTGCCCTGCAATTCCTATTTACCGTTATTTATAAGGGAGCAAGCGGACTCATGATGATCCTTCGCCCAATCCAGCAAAATGATTATTCAGCATTACTGAAAATTGCCCACGAATCAGGGCATGGTTTTACGTCTTTGCCATTAAACGAAGAACTATTGCAAAAAAAGATCGACCATTCAGTAAGCTCTTTTGCTAAACAAACGTCACAACCTGGTGACGAAGGCTACCTGTTTGTTCTTGAAGATAGCGAAACCGGTGACGTTGTAGGAACATCTGCAATTGAAGCTGCGGTAGGGCTTGATGATGCATTTTATCATTATCACTTAAGTAAAGTGATTCACTCTTCGCGCACATTAGACGTATACAAAGCGGTTGATATTCTAACGCTATGTAACGACTACACAGGTGCTACAGAGCTTTGCACATTGTTTTTAAAAGATGGTTATCGTAAAAATTGTAACGGTAAGCTACTTTCAAAAGCGCGCTTTATGTTTATAAAACAGCATCAAGAGCGTTTTGCACAAACAGTGATCGCAGAAATGCGCGGTGTGTCTGATGAAAACGGCAGCAGCCCTTTTTGGCAGTGGCTTGAAGAGCACTTCTTCTCAATGGATTTTCCAACAGCCGATTACCTAACAGGTATTGGCCAAAAGGTTTTCATTGCTGAATTAATGCCTAAATACCCAATTTACGTAAACTTGCTAAGTAAAGATGCGCAAGCCGTAATAGGTAAAGTACACGACAACACTCGCCCAGCAATCGAGTTATTAAAAAGCGAAGGCTTTACGTTTAATGGCTACGTAGATATTTTTGACGGCGGCCCAACGGTTGAAGCAAAAGTAGATAACATTGCGACTATTCGTAATGCAAATCACTTTAACGTTGAAATTGGCGAAATGACTGGCGACACCATGGTGTTACTAGCCAACGAAAAGCTTGAAGATTTTAGAGCAACCGTTGCACCAATGACATTTGACGAACGCGCAAAAAGCCTTATTTTATCGCAAGAAATAGCAGATGCACTGCATTTGCAAACTGGCGATATTGTTAGTGCAACCACGATTTAATTTAGGAGAAAGTATATGACTCATCCTGCACAATTTATAAATGGTCAATGGTCACAAGGCCAAGGCACAGAATTTAATTCAGTAAACCCTGCAAATAACGACGTTATTTGGCAGGCTTCATCGGCAACTGCGGCGCAAGTAGACAACGCAGTAAATGCAGCGCGCGAAGCGTTTTATGCATGGGCTGATAAAAGCTTTACTGAGCGCTTGGAAATAATTAAAGCATTTGCAGCGCAATTAAAAGAAAACAGCGAAGAGCTCGCTATTACTATTGCACAAGAAACAGGTAAGCCACTGTGGGAAACTCGCACAGAAGCGGGTGCTATGGTTGGTAAAATTGCCATTTCTGAAAAAGCATTTTTAGAGCGCACTGGCGACGTAGAAAACGCAATGCCACTTGGCCGTGCGATGATTCGTCATAAGCCACATGGTGTTGTAGCCGTATTTGGTCCGTATAATTTTCCGGGTCACTTACCTAATGGCCACATTGTGCCAGCGCTTTTAGCAGGTAACACGGTTGTGTTTAAACCGTCTGAACTTACTCCTAAAGTAGCTGAGCTTACGCTTAAACTGTGGGAAAAAGCAGGTTTACCAGCAGGTGTCATTAACCTTGTACAAGGTGAAGTAGAAACGGGTAAAGCCCTTGCTGCTCACAAAGGTATTGATGGCTTGTTCTTTACGGGTTCTTCGCGTACTGGTCATATTTTACATGAACAGTTTGCGGGTCAACCTGGCAAAATTTTAGCGCTAGAAATGGGTGGTAATAACCCACTTATTATTACTGACGTTGAAGACACTAAAGCGGTTGTTCACGATATTATTCAATCAGCGTTTATCTCAAGTGGCCAGCGTTGTACGTGTGCACGTAAACTATTTTTACCAACTGGTAGCAAAGGCGATGTGATACTGGAGCGTTTAATCACAGCAACTAAAGCGATTAAAGTAGGTAATTATGACGATGCAGACCAGCCATTTATGGGCTCTATGATCTCATCAGCTGCAGCTGCGGGTATGGTTAAAGCGCAAAACGAGCTTGTTGAACTTGGTGGTGAAGTATTAGTAGAACTTGAGCACACAGCTAATACTGGCTTTGTAACACCAGGTATTATTGAGTGTACAAATATTAGTGACTTCCCAGATGAAGAGCATTTTGGACCACTTTTAAAAGTATTCCGCTTTGACGACTTTGACCAAGCAATTGATAAAGCAAACGATACAACCTTTGGTTTATCGGCTGGTTTATTAAGTGACAGTGCAGCAGATTACGACCATTTCTTACGTCGTATTCGTGCAGGTATTGTTAACTGGAATCGCCCAATTACTGGCGCATCAAGCGCAGCACCGTTTGGTGGTATTGGCGCATCGGGCAACCACAGAGCAAGTGCGTATTACGCAGCTGATTACTGTGCATACCCAGTTGCTTCGGTAGAGCTTGAAAAAGTAGCTATGCCAGCAACACTAAGCCCAGGCTTAAAAATAGATTAAGTAGTAATACTACTTAATTATTATAAAAGCAGCTTCGGCTGCTTTTTTTGTATTGCTAACGCGCAAAGCTAGCAATCAACAGCGCTTTCTGCTTAAATCAAAAATAATTAATTATACAAAGGTGGTACAAAAATGGTTTTAGATAGGCAAGGGTACGATGATTTGATCATGTATCTAACTCAAAATTTAGCATTGTTTGAGAAGCCAGGCGAAATAAAACCAGGTGCCCCAACAGTAATGGAATTAATCGAAGACGTTATTGCACAAAATGTGATGCTCATTTGCGAGCAGCACACAAACCTCAACACAGAGCAGCGTAGTCAAATTGTACGCGAAGTTGATGGCATTGTTTACGATTTAGAAGAAGTCCTCAGCAGCATCACCTCACAGCCTGTCACGGTTGAACAGCATGCCTTTATAGATGAATTTGCAGGTTTAGTAAAAAACCTCTTTGATAGCGCTTTAACACAACAATCTTAGCCATTTTATAGCCCTGCGTTGCATTTTCATTTGCAACTACGGCTAACTTGCTTACAATCAAGAAAATATTTTTTGAGATATAACAATGCAAGAAAATGTAAAATGGGTTGAAGGCGATACGTTTATTGGTCGTTCTAATTCTAACCACAATGTTGTGTTTGATGGCGGCAGCGATAGTGCAGCACCAAGCCCAATGGAAATGGTTTTAATGTCAGTTGGCTGTTGCTCATCAGTTGACGTGGTTAGTATTTTAAAAAAAGCCAAACAAGATTTTTCAGATGTACAAGTACAACTAAGTGCAGAGCGCGCCGAAACAGCCCCACGTGTGTTTACCAAAATCAACTTACACTTTGTTGTTAAAGGCAATAATGTGTCTGAAAAGCATCTTGCACGCGCGGTTTCACTCTCTGCTGAAAAGTATTGCTCAGTTGCATTAATGCTTGATAAAACAGTAGAAATTACGCATAGCCACGAAGTTGTGCAAGATCAAGCAAAATAACGCTTTTTCCACGAGGGAAATTCGTATAAAATCCGCGAACTTTTCATTCTGCAGGTGCAGAACCCACTAATTTATAGGTTGGTTTATTATGAACAAACCCTTCGATAAACTTAAACTTCATGGCTTTAACAATTTAACCAAAAGTTTAAGCTTTAGTATTTATGATATTTGTTACGCAAAGACCGAGCAACAACGTAAAGAATATATTGAATATATCGATGAGCAGTACAGTGCAGATAGACTAACCGACATTTTAGGTGAAGTTGTTGATATTATTGGTGCTAACATTTTAAATGTAGCGCGCCAAGATTATGAACCGCAAGGCGCAAGTGTAACTATTTTGGTTTCAGAAGAACCAGTAGAAGAGCAGCAAAATTACGATGCTGACGAAGCACCAGGCCCATTACCTGATTCAGTTGTTGCGCACCTAGATAAAAGCCACATTTGTGTACACACATACCCAGAAGCTCACCCTGATGATGGTATTTGTACATTCCGTGCTGATATTGAAGTGTCTACTTGTGGCATTATTTCGCCACTTAAAGCGTTAAACTTCTTAATTCATAGCCTTGAATCAGACGTAGTAACAATTGACTACCGCGTTCGTGGTTTTACCCGCGACATAAACGGTGTTAAGCACTACATTGATCATGCTATTAGCTCGATTCAAAACTTCATGACAGAAGATACAAAAGAAGCGTACCAAATGATGGACGTGAACGTGTATCAAGAAAACCTGTTCCATACCAAAATGATGTTAAAAGAAACCGATCTAAACACGTATTTGTTCGGCCTTTCTACGGCAGATTTATCTGAAGGCGAAGAAGACGAAATTCGCTCAAAGCTGACCCGTGAAATGCAAGAAATATTCTATGGCCGTAACCTGCCAGATACAGAATAATAGCAACGAATTAAATTAAAAATGGCGCTCAGTGAGCGCCATTTTTTTATGCTTTATTTTACAAGCAATAGCTGTGTTTGTCGGCCATTTAAATACCAGACACCGCTTTTATCAAAAATAGCATCTTCCTCTAGCATTATTCTTATTTCTTTATTCCACTGTTTTATAAACACAGCATTGTTAAGCTCAATTGAGTAAGCCGTATTTAAATGCAGCGGATAGTCACCATCTCCCGGTACACCTTGCTGAGAATCCCACATACCTAATGTAGTGCCAGCAGCGTGGCCATGATAGCCAAGAGGATGAGTATAAATAGTGGGTTTTAATCCCTGAACAATAGCGGCTTTTCGTGCTGCAGCTAAAACCTCATTACCGGTTTTACCTACCGCAAATTGATTGGTAAATATGTCTTGTAGTTTATTACCGCTTTTTAGTGCTTCAACTAAGTAACTAGGCGCACTCGTTTCGTTTTCTTTGAGCACATACGCATGCTGCTGCGTGTCGGTATTTAAGCGTAAATAAGTAATCCCAAAATCTACATGAAGTAAGTCACCGGCTTGTATAACGTTATCATCGTAGCCATTGGTAAAGCTTTTTTCATGATTAAACGACTTCGCATCGGCGCGCTGAATAGCAACACTTGGGTGAAACCATGTTTGTAGTTTGAGCTCTTTTACGCGCTCTCTAAACCACCATACCAAGTCATCGTTAGTTGTTTTACCCACCGTAATAGTTTTACCCGAAAACCCCTCTGCAATAATATGATGGGCAATAGCCACAATATGCTTATACATTTTAACTTCTTCAGGAATGCGTTGCTCTAACCACGCAACAGCAAGCGGCTCGGCAGAAATTATTTTATTGTGATAAGCGGCGGGCAAGTTAGCCATTAAGGTTTTGTAATCGCCTAGCACAAGGCCATCGGCATGTGCCCAGTCGGTAGAAGTATTAAGCGCAATGTTGCGAGGTTTGTATTGCTCAATAAGTGTATTGAGTGCTTCCCACTGGCTTGGTTGTGTTTGTTTATCCCACCCTTTTCTAAATACGTTACCTATTTTATAAGGCGCAATAGCGTAAGCATCAACACCACCTTGTTTATTAAGTGCAAATAGCAAAATAGTGGTGCGTCTGGCTGAAAGCCATGTTGCAGGCAGCATTGTTTTTAATATTGGATCTTCGTTATATTCACGACTTATAAGTAGCCACATATCAGTGTTGTGCTGCTTCATTAGCGAGGGCATTAAGGTATTAACTCTAAGCTCAGTTATTTTATCTATAAACGTAGCGCGCTCTTTCATTGATAAAATTATTGGAGATTCTGAAGCTTGAACTAAAGGGCTTACAAATAGTGTTGCGAGCAAACATGCGCTTATTAGTAATAATTTATTGTATTGCATAGTTGGGCTATTTTTAGGCTAATTTGTACTTAACATGCCAGAACCCACACTATAAAAAAATAATTTGAGACAAAGCGTACAAACAAAAAAGCCCAGCTAATTAACTTAGCTGGGCTTTTGAATATATAGCGTATTAATTAATCATGCTGTAAATAAGTGCAAATACAGCAAGTGAGCCAACCGCTAATATAAATAGCGTGCTTAAACGGTTGCGGTATTTATGAAGTGCAGGCACTTTATAAACTGCAATCATTGGCATGATGAATAGAATCATTGCGATGATAGGGCCCGATAACTGATCCATCATGTCTAAAATACTTGGGTTTTTAACAGCGCAAAACCAAATAGCTAAAAACATAATTAACACACCAATTTTATCGGCCGCTTTTGCGCTTAAGCTTGTTTGTTTAGTTACTAAACCCGTAAAGCTCTCACGTGCCCCTAAAAAGTGACCCAAAAACGACGATGTAATAGCAATAAAGGCAACAAGCGGCCCAAGTGTGGCAATAAACGAGTTATCAGTAATATTAGCAAGGTAGGATAAAACCGATACGTTAGCGGCTTTAGCAGCGGCCATTTGCTCGCCTGTAAGCGACAGCACGCAAGAGAACACAAATAACAGTACAAAGGTAATAAGTAGTAAGCTAGTGCGCTTTAAAATCGCCTCAGACTTATGTGTAGCTTGTTCACCGTAGTGACCGCGTTGCACGTTTACAAAGCTTGAGATAGCCGCTGCGTGGCTAAACGAAAACACAATAATAGGAATCGATAACCACAATGTTTTTCCAAAGCTGCCCATTTCAGGCATTGTCATATCTGGCATTTGCCAGCTTGGGATTAAATAAAGTGATAAAAAGAACAATATACCCACAAGCGGGTAAACTAAAATAGCAAAGGCACGCAGCATTAAGCGCTCGCCGCCCATCATTAAGCTAATCATACCTGCAACTAATACACCCGAAAGCAACACGCGAGAAGGTGATTCCATCCCCATTTGATTAACTATAAAGCTATCAACGGTATTAGTTAAGCCCACACCGTAAATAAGCAAAATTGGGAATATAGATAAAAAGTATAATAAAGAAATTAACCGCCCCGCAGTCACACCAAAGTGCTCTTCAACTACATCGGTAAAATCGGCATCTTTATTTTTTGATGAAAGTACAAAGCGCGCTAATCCACGGTGCGCAAAAAAGGTCATTGGGAACGCTAAACACGCCATAATAATTAACGGCCAAAAACCGCCAATACCAATGTTAATAGGTAAAAATAAAATACCCGCACCAACGGCGGTACCAAATAAACTTAATGTCCACTGCGTATCGTGCAGGTTCCATTTAGTTTTTGTATTTGAATTTTTGCTTGAATTTGTGTGTGTGTTTGGTGATGCATTTGAAAGCGTTGCATCTTGAGATGTTGTCATGTGTGTGTGCTCATCCATTATTTAAATAATAACTGCGCCGAAGGGTATAGTTTTTAGAGACATTTTTCATGTTTTGAAGAGATTTTTAGACTAATTAATTAGGCTCAATTGGAGGGTAAGTGTCATGAATACGAAACAGTGGTGTAAAAGTGAGCAAAAGCCTTAAATGGCAAGCCACATTATAGAGTTACTGTACGGGGTAGGTTGGTTAGAGCGAAACCCAACACGCTATAGCGTCATGCTAGCAGGAAAGCCGAGGAAGGCGGTTTTCATAACGTAAAAATAGGGGAAGGTCATTTTTATTGGTTTTCATTTAAAAATCAAAATCTGCTCCCAAAAGCTGTTAAGTAGAAGCCATTGATCTCAACTTCATAAGAGATTTTTATTAAACTCCGTTATACTTCCTGCAATTGAATATGCCAAACGAAGTAAATAGGCCACTAACTGCAATGAGCAAAGAGATTCTCTTCCATACTACTTTTGCGCACGAAACCAGTAAAACATGGGTTGTATTTGTCCATGGAGCAGGTGGTAGTTCGGCAATTTGGTTTCGTCAGCTTAAAGCCTATAAAAAAGAATATAATGTGTTGTTGCTGGATCTTCGTGGTCACGGTAAATCGAATAACTTAGTACAAAACTTTGTTGATAATAATTATTCATTTAATAATGTCTCTAAAGACATTATCGATGTGTTAGATCATAACAATATCACCAGCGCACACTTTGTTGGTATTTCATTGGGCACAATACTCATTCGAAATATTGCTGAAATTGCGCCGCAATATGTTTCTAGCATGGTGCTAGGTGGAGCGGTTACTCGTTTTAATACTCGCAGTAATACATTGGTTTATTTAGGTAATACTTTTAAACACTTCCTGCCTTATATGTGGCTGTATCGCTTATTTGCTTTTATTATGATGCCGAAAAAGCGTCATAAAGAATCTCGACTTTTGTTTGTTCGTGAAGCAAAACGCTTGTGCCAAAAAGAGTTTATAAAGTGGTTTAAATTAGCCATGGACGTAAACCCTTTAATGCAATACTTCAAAGAAAAAGACATTGATATTCCCATTCTGTATATTATGGGTAAGGAAGATCATATGTTCCTTGGCCCTGTTAAAGAAATGGTTAAGCGTCATAAAAACAGCGTACTGCAAACTATTCACCATTGCGGCCATGTCTGTAATGTGGAGCGCCCAGACTTATTCAATCAGCACTCGCTTGCTTTTATCGCCCAGCAAAATCGTTAAGGGTTGTAGCTTTTAAAAAGTGTGCAATGAGGGGTAAGTACTTAGTAAATTGGATTAGAACATTCTTTTTGGCTTTCGTCCTAAACTAAAAACAAGACCTAAAGTAATAAAACCCAACACGCCATAGCTCCCGTCAATTCTTACTTTATTTTATAGTTTTTTAGATTTTAGCTGAGTAGGTGTGGCAACGGATATCTAGAAGCTTGAGTGTCCTTACTTATTAGGTTTATTTAATTAATAATTATTACTTAACTAATTAAGGGGGGATAGTATGAGTAATAATTCAATAAAGTGGTACGAGAAACCAAGTGGTATATTAGCTTTAAATACTTTAGGTAGCATAATTGCTGCATTCATTTTTACAGTAATATTTTAAAGGTTGGCTATGAAGGGTAAATATCTAGATATTAATGAGCAAACCATTAATGAATTAGAGGACGCGTGGAAGTATCTCAATAAACATTTTTATAGTGAGTTAAATTTAGAAAATAATCGCCCTATGGAGTCGGAAAATCCACTTGGTAAACTTGCATATTTTATGGAATTTGGGATTTACCCACCACCTGAATTATTACTAAAAATATCAGAGATTTATGAAGTGTATATGTTACAAGCTGGTAAAGTTGATCTTGAAGAATCATTTTATGGGAAGCCCATTAAAGGTATTGGAAACTTTTCTGGGCGAGAAGCAAAAAAGCAAGACGTTAAATTTTTAGAGATAACATTATCTATGGAAGCTATTGGTAACAAAAAGAAAAAACGTTCGCAATATGAAATAGCCGAAGAATATTTGAGAGCTAAAGGCTCTGACGAAGATCCTGAACACTTATTAAGAAAGTTGCGAAGATACAGAAATAAGCCTGCAAACTAAAGGCATATAATAAGCGCTTTAAACAGGGCAATAGTCTTCTCAATATGCAGTTGTCACCTCTTCATAATATGAAGAGCAAAAGCTATCAATTGTCTTTTTAACAACCGATAGCTAACCACTTAAAACTGCGCTTACTCTTCTATAGCACTCACAATAAAATACGGATTTAAGTACTCATCTTTAGTGTTATAAATAAGCGGGCTGCCATCAAGCTTAGTGACTTTAGCACCGGCTATTTCGGCGATTGCATGGCCTGCGCCTGTATCCCATTCGCAGGTTGGACCTAAGCGCGGGTAAATATCGGCGCTGCCCTCAGCTACTAAACACAACTTTAGTGAGCTGCCTTTTGACACCATTTCAACCTCATCAAAGCGTTTCACAAACTCGGCTAAATCGGGTGATGGGTGCGAGCGACTGCCTACAACACGAATTAACCCTTTGTTAGGTTTAGTTGTTACTTTAAGCTCAATTCGCTCATCGCCTTTATCTTTAAATGCACCAATGGCTTCGGCGGCTAAGTACGATACGCCAAGGGCAGGTGCATCTACTACGGCTAAAATAGGAGTGCCGTTTTTAATTAGGGCGATGTTTACGGTAAATTCACCGTTCTTTTTAATAAATTCTTTAGTGCCGTCGATTGGGTCAACTAACCAGTAGCTTTTCCACGTTTTACGTACATCCCAGCTTATGTCGGCGTTTTCTTCACTGAGTATTGGAATGTCGGGTGTGAGCTGTTGAAGCCCTGCCACAATCAGTTTATGAGCTGCTAAATCGGCGTCGGTTACGGGGCTTTCATCGGCTTTGTACTCAACGTTAAAGTCCTTTTCGTAAATTCCCATTATCGCTTGGCCTGCTTTGCGGGCAAGGATGAGGGTTTCTTCTAGCAGTTCGGTTTGATTCATGGGGTTAACCTATATTATGTGCTTTTGTTTTAGATACGTTATCAGTTGTGTAACCGATTGGTCTAGGGTGTTTTTACTTGTATCTAAAAT
The DNA here is from genome assembly GCF_011378705.1 of Pseudoalteromonas sp. SA25. NCBI lineage: Bacteria > Pseudomonadati > Pseudomonadota > Gammaproteobacteria > Alteromonadales > Pseudoalteromonadaceae > Pseudoalteromonas > Pseudoalteromonas sp. SA25. The sequence goes on from NZ_WTKV01000012.1 coordinate 120,490, forward strand.
TATTTCTGGATTGTTTGGCACTTCGTAGCTTGAATCGATACCCGTGAAGTGTTTTATCTCTCCAGCGCGGGCTTTTTTGTATAAGCCTTTTGGATCGCGGCTTTCGCATACATCCAGTGGGGTATCGATAAATACTTCAATAAACTCGCCGTCATCTACTAAGTTACGCACCATGTCGCGCTCGGCTCTAAAAGGCGATATAAACGCAGTAAGTACTAACAAGCCAGCGTCGGTCATTAATTTAGCGGTTTCGCCTACGCGGCGTATGTTTTCAATGCGGTCTTCGTCGCTAAAGCCTAGGTCTTTACATAAACCGTGGCGTACGTTGTCGCCATCGAGTAGGTAAGTGTGCGTACCTTGCTGATTAAGCGCCGCTTCTAGTGCGTTTGCTACGGTGCTTTTGCCAGAGCCCGAAAAGCCGGTAAACCATAAAATAGCGGGCTTATGTTTTTTTTGCTCACTACGCTGTGCTTTTGTAGTTGCGTAGTTATGCCAAACTATATTTTCATCCATAGTGAGAGTCTCTTATGCTGTGAGCGCAGGTATTAAAACGGAAATACCTGCGGGATCAGGGTTAATACCGTGATTGAATAAATAATAGAAAGGGGTAAGCCCATCACTATGTAATCTTTTAAGCGATAGTTACCCGCGCTATAAACCATTAGATTAGTTTGGTACCCAAATGGCGATATAAAGCTAGCTGATGCGCCAAAGGCAACCGCCATAATAAATGGCAGCGGGTCTACATTAAAACCAACCGCGAGCGAGTAAGCAACAGGGAACGACAAGGCAGCTGCTGCGTTATTAGTAATAAGCTCGGTAAATAATACGGTCATTAAAAATATAGCTATAAATGCGCCGTAAGGACCAAAGTCGCCAAGTACCATAAACATGGCGTCGGATATTTGCCCAGCAAGTCCGGTGCCTATCATTAACTTGGCAAGGCCAATGGCGCTGCCTACGACTACGAGTAACTCGATAGGAAAACGGCGTTTTACTTCGTTAAGTTTTATGGTGCCGCTGAGCATTAAGCCAATCAGTAATACTAATAAGCCTTTAACCAGCGGCACTATGCCAATAATGCTTAAACCCAGTACTGCGGCAAAGCACAGTAGCACAATGTTTGATTGTTTAGGTGCAAGGTGAGCTTGTAAGTCAAACCCTGAAATATACACAAACTCGCGCTTTAAATTAGGCAAGGTGTAAAAGTTTTTGCCTGGGGCCAGTATTAGCGAGTCGCCAGCTTGCAATTGCACTTGCCCAAGGCCGCCTTGTAAGCGGTCGTGCCCACGGCGAATAGCAATAACGGCTGCATGAAACTGCTCTCTAAAGCGGGCTTCTTTTACGGTTTTGCCAATAAATTTTGATGATTGACTTACGACTACTTCTACTAAATGTTCTATGTCTTTTTGATGATTCTCGTGCACTACTTTTAGGCCGTCGAAACGGGTAAGTAATGGCACCGATTTTATGTCACCTACAAACAGCAGCACGTCATCTTTTTGAATAATTTGCTGCGGGGTGACTGCGCAAATACGGCTGCCATCGCGAATAATTTCAGCGAGGAATAAGTCTTTTAAATCACGCAGGCCGTTTTCTTCAACGGTCTGGCCTATTAACTTTGAGTTTGCTTGTACTTTACCTTCTAGGTAAAAAGGCACGACTTCTTGGTCGCTTTTACCGTTGTCGGGTAAGTATTTAAGCATCACTAAAATGGTAATTAGGCCTACGCTTAACGCGCCTAAACCAACTAAGGTAAAGTCAAAAAAGCCCAACGGTTCCATGCCCGCATCGACTGCAAAGCCATTGACGATTAAGTTGGTTGATGTACCAATAAGCGTAATGGTGCCGCCCAAAATAGCAGTGTACGACAGCGGTAATAATAGCTTTGAAGGGGAGTGATTAGGGTTGTCTTTTATCGCGGTAATAAGCGATGCAACAACGGCGGTATTGTTAGTAAACGACGATAAAAAGGCGGTCGATAATCCCAGCTTTGTTACCGATTTTACTAAACTACCTTTAGATAGCGATTGCGCTAACTTTTGAATTAGGGTGGTTTTTTCTATTGCGGTCGACACTAACACCAATAGCACTAAGGTGATAAGCGACGGGTTAGCATAATTAATTAACATGCTTTCAAGATCGATTAGCCCTGCTAAGTAGCTGGTGCCAATGGCGCTTACAAATAACCATGCTGGATTAATACGGGTGCCAAAAAGGCACCCGACTAAGGTAAGCATAATGCCTGTTAAAACGAGCTGTTCTACCATGCTTTTAAATTCCTAACAGGCTAAAGTTAACTTATAACTTAGAAATATCAAGCGCTTGCCAATGCGGAAAGTGCTTGCGTACTAAGCTGTTAAATTCAACTTCAAATTCGCTAAAGTTACTTTGCTGTGCTTGGCTTTGCAGTACTTGTTCAATCATGCCCGCACCAACCGTTAAGTTTGATAAGCGATCGATTAGTATAAACGAGCCTGTTTCGTGATTGCTGTGGTACTCGTCTGCCAAAATAGTTTCGGTTAGTTCAAGCGTTACAATCGCAATTTCGTTTAACTGCAGTGAGTCGTTAGTGCCGTGCTCAAGCGTGTTCACATCAATTGTGTAATCAATTTTTGTAACAATAGCTGAGGTGTTTTTGCTGCCTAGCTTTAGGTTATAGCTTTTACCTAATACTAATGGCGACTCATGCATCCACACAATTTTAGCTTGCAACTGGTTAGTAACAACGGCCGTAGAATTTGCAGGCACTATTACGTCGCCTCGGCTAATATCAATTTCGTTATTTAGGGTAACGGTAATTGCTTGGCCTGCTTCGGCGCTGTCTAGGTTGCCATCAAAGGTAACAATTTCTTTAATGCTTGATGTTTTACCCGATGGTAATACTTTTATAGCATCGCCTACGTGTATCTTGCCTGATGTAAGTGTGCCTTGAAAACCACGGAAGTTTAAATTAGGACGCACGACATATTGCACCGGTAGGCGCGCTTCAAAGCCTGTATCTGTTTCGGCTGCTGGCGAATCTTCTAGTAATTCAAGTAGCGGCTTGTCAGTGTAATACGGTGTATGAGCAGATCGCGTTACTACGTTGTCGCCTTTAAGCGCCGACATAGGCACAAACTTAATGTTTGATACGTTAAGTTGCTCAGCAAATTTAAGGTAATCGGCCTTAATTTTTTCATACACGGTTTCGTCAAAATCAACGATATCCATTTTATTAACGGCAACAACAAACTGCTTAATGCCAAGCGAGTCACAAATAAAGCTGTGGCGCTTGGTTTGTACTTGCACGCCGTAACGCGCATCAACCAAAATAATGGCGACATCACTTGTTGATGCACCCGTTACCATGTTGCGCGTGTATTGCTCGTGCCCAGGCGTGTCGGCAATAATAAATTTACGCTTAGCCGTTGAAAAGTAACGGTACGCTACGTCAATGGTAATACCTTGCTCACGCTCAGCTTGTAAGCCATCAACCAATAATGCAAGGTCAAGATCTTCACCTGCATTACCTACTTTTTCGTTATCTTTATGAAGGGCAGCTAGCTGATCTTCATAAATTTGGTGGCTGTCGTGCAGTAGGCGGCCAATCAATGTTGATTTACCGTCATCTACGCTGCCACACGTAAGCATACGCAATAAGCTTTTGTCTTGTTGGCGTGCTAGGTAGGCGTCTATGCCTATTTCTTTTACTTCGTTAAATGTATCGTTATTTTGGCTAGACATTAAAAATACCCCTCACGTTTTTTCTTCTCCATTGAGCCTGCTGAATCATGGTCAATAACACGACCTTCACGTTCAGATGACGTAGATAGCAGCATTTCCTCGATGATTTCGGTTAAAGTACTTGCTGTTGACTCAACTGCACCGGTAAGTGGGTAGCAGCCTAGTGTACGAAAACGTACAGATTTCATTTGCGGTACTTCACCCTCATTAAGTGGCATACGCTCATCGTCAACCATAATTAGGGTGCCATCGCGATCAACAACAGGGCGCTCTTTTGCTAGGTAAAGCGGCACCATGTCGATGTTTTCTTGATAAATGTATTGCCAAATATCAAGCTCAGTCCAGTTAGATAACGGGAAAACACGAATGCTTTCGCCCTGATTAACTTGGCTGTTATAAGTGTTCCAAAGCTCAGGACGTTGGTTTTTAGGGTCCCAACGGTGGTGTTTGTCGCGGAACGAGTAAACACGCTCTTTTGCGCGTGACTTTTCTTCGTCGCGGCGTGCGCCACCAAATGCAGCATCAAAACCATATTTGTTAAGTGCTTGCTTTAAGCCTTGGGTTTTCATTATGTCGGTATGTTTACCCGAGCCATGCGTAAACGGGCCTACACCCATTTCAATGCCTTCTGGATTTTTATGTACCAGTAGGTCAAAACCGTATTCTTTAGCTATACGGTCGCGAAACTCAATCATTTCACGAAATTTCCAATTGGTGTCTACGTGCAATAACGGAAACGGAATTTTTGCAGGGTAAAATGCTTTACGCGCTAAGTGCAAAAGTACCGACGAATCTTTACCAATAGAGTAAAGCATTACTGGGTTCTCAAACTCAGCGGCGACTTCGCGCATGATTTTGATACTTTCAGCTTCAAGTTGCTGAAGGTGAGTTAAAGCCATTGTTAGTCGTCCTACTAAAATGATTAAAAGTTACAAATTTAAAATTCGTTTATGGATTTGATACATCTGTTAGCGGCTGTGCAAAGCTGCTTGTTTGTTCGTTTTTCCCAAACCACGCTAGTTGCGAGTGCAGGGCGGCTACTTCACCAATAATGAGTAACGCAGGCGATATAATGCTGTTGCGTTCAATTAAGTCGGCAAGTTCGCCTAATTGGCCTGTTACTACACGCTGATTTTTGCGTGTACCGTTTTCGATAATGGCAACAGGTGTGTCGGCTTTGCGGCCATGTTTTAAAAGCTCGCTTTGTATGTGCGGCGATTTAATTACGCCCATGTAAATAGCAAGCGTTTGATTTGCTTTTGCTAGCGATTGCCAATCAAGTTCTTGGCCGTCTTTTTTACAGTGGCCAGTTACAAATTGAATGGCTTGTGCATGGTCACGATGCGTTAGCGGAATACCCGCATAAGCACTACAACCTGCAGCGGCTGTAATACCTGGTACAATTTGATAATTTACGTTGTTAGCAGCCAGTACTTGTACTTCTTCGCCACCACGACCATAAATAAACGGGTCGCCACCTTTAATGCGGCACACTTTTTTGCCTTGTTTAGCAAGGTCGACCAGCATTTGGTTGGTGTCGTCTTGAACAACACTATGATCGCCTAAACGTTTGCCTACACAAATAAGGTCAGCATCGCGGCGCACTAATTCCATAATTTCGTCAGACACTAAAAAGTCGTAAACGACGACGTCGGCTTGTTGCATAAGTTGTAGTGCTTTAAGTGTTAAAAGCTCTGGATCGCCAGGGCCTGCACCTACTATATATACTTCGCCTTCAGGTTCTGCTTTAGCATCTAGCATTTGCTCTAGTTGTTGCTGTGCGGCTTGAGTATCACCGGTTTGCACTTTACTCACGACAGATGAGTCGAATACGCCTTCCCAAAATTGGCGGCGGTCTGAAAAATGTTTAAAGCGTTTTTTTACTTTGTCTCTAAAGCCACCAACAAGTGTTGCAAGTGGACCAATATGATGCGGAATAAGGGTTTCGAGCTTTTCGCGTAAGCGACGTGCAAGTACCGGCGCTGTGCCTGCACTTGATATCGCAATCGTAATTGGGTCGCGGTCAACAATGGATGGAAATATAAACGTACATTTAGGTTGGTCATCAACCACGTTTACAAATACATTGCGGGCATTGGCAAGTTCAAATACGTTGTTGTTTACTTCATCGCGGTCGGTTGCTGCAATAACAAGCATTTTGCCATCGAGATGCGATTCATCAAAATAAGCATCAATAAGCGTTACTTCATTATTATGCGCATGCTCTTTTAGTTCGTCGCAAAACCAAGGCGCTACTAAAGTAACGCTCGCTCTCGCTTTTAAAAACGCGCGACATTTGCGTAATGCGACCTCTCCACCGCCAACAACCAATACTGGTTTGTTGTCGAGTTTGGTAAAGATAGGTAAATACTGCACGTTAATAAGACCCCTAAACAAATTCAAATATAAGAAAACGCTTTATTCTGATAAGCAGAATATAGCGGCTATCAATAAGTAAAAAATAATTAAAACCAAGTTGATATAACCAAAAGTTATAATAGGTGGGCTTTTTAGGCCTAAGAGTTAGTTAACAAGGGATTGCGCCGAGTTACAAGTAAAATAAACAGCTTATAGTGTTTGGTTATGAGCTATAGCGAGTTTGGTTTAATTTGTTAATATGGAGGCATATCAAATTTTGTACTTATACCAATTGCATTAAATTAGTGATCTATTATAGCGACGAGAAAATAGCTCAATAACAAGGCTAAAATTATGATGCATAGTTGTTCTATATAAATAATTTTTACCGTAGTTAGTGAGTTATTTAATACGCTAAAATGATTATGTTTTTAATAAAATTGGTATTACATAAGCAACGGAGCTCTAATGACACAACACCAAAAAGATGCCGCATTAGCAGTCGCACTGATGGATTTAACAAGCTTAAACACCAGCGATACAACCAAAAACATTCAAGCGCTTGTTGATAGTATAAACCCGACGCTGGGCACACCTGCTGCAGTATGTGTTTATAGCGACTTTGTTGATGATGCAAAAATAGCACTCGCAGCGCGTGAGCTTAATCACGTAAAAGTTGCAACAGTCACTAATTTCCCAACGGGTGATACACCACTGAGTGATGTAATTAACGAAACACTTATTGCTATAGAGCGCGGCGCTGACGAAATTGATTTGGTTATTCCTTACAAAAAACTCATAGCGGGCGATGTTCAAACAGTACTTAGCTATGTAAGCGAAAGTAAAAAAGCATGTGGGTCGCGCGCCCAACTAAAAGTAATAATAGAAAGCGGTGAGCTTAAAACTGAAGCACTTATAACGCAGGCTACTCAATTGGCTATTGAAGGTGGTGCCGATTTTGTAAAAACCAGTACGGGTAAAGTGGCCATTAATGCAACCCTTGAATCAACAAGAATTATGCTAACAGCCATTAAAAAATCAAATAAACGTGTGGGCTTTAAAGCTGCCGGCGGTGTTAAAACTGTTGCCGATACCAGTGATTATTTAGCGCTAGCACGCGCAATAATGGGTGATGATTATTTGCAAGCAAATACATTTAGATTTGGTGCTTCAAGCTTACTGAATGATGTTTATAAAACCTTAGGAAAATAACCAATATTTTAGGATTGTACATTTATATAACCGATTAAATTATTAGCAGTTTAAACAATAATGTAATTAATTAATTAGATTTTCCAATGTGGGTATCTTTTAGGCTTGTGTTAATGGACTGCGTAAGTATAATAGGCATCCACTTTGCAGGGGCGTAGTTCCAATTGGTAGAACAGCGGTCTCCAAAACCGATGGTTGGGAGTTCGAATCTCTCCGCCCCTGCCAGTCTTACTTGTTATTTGAGTAGTCTGAGATTAAAAACCGGTTTAAATTAAGTCTGTTTTTAAGTTTAGATTTTAATGGATTAACCCTGCCGTAGCGTAGGGTTGTTGTGTCTGTAGTTAAGGTAATAATATTATGAGCACGAATGTAGAAACACCATCAAGTGCGATGGAGTCAGTAAAGTGGTTAGTAGCAATCGCGCTACTTGCAGGCGCAGTTGTTGGTAATCACATGTATGCAGATCAATCTGTACTACTACGTGCTATCGGCGTTGTTGTTGCAATAGCGGCCGGATTAGCAATTGCCTCGCAAACATTTAAGGGACGTAACTTTCTTGCTTTCGCTAAAGAAGCTCGAATTGAAGTACGCAAAGTTATTTGGCCAACGCGCCAAGAAACTACCCACACGACATTAATTGTAATGGTTGCAACAGTGATTATGGCACTGATCCTTTGGGGATTAGATGGCATTTTATTCCGCGCTGTAGGCTTTTTAACTGGATTGGAGATCTGATCCCATGTCGGATGAGAACGAGAACAAAGAAATTAAGTTACGTTGGTATGTAGTACAAGCCTTTTCTGGTTACGAAAAGCGTGTAGCTCAAACGTTAACTGAACACATTAAAATCGAAGGCCTTGAATCGAGCTTTGGTGAGATACTAGTACCAACTGAAGAAGTTGTTGAGATGCGCGCTGGGCAAAAGCGTAAATCTGAGCGTAAATTCTTTCCAGGTTATGTATTAGTACAAATGGATATGAATGACGCAAGCTGGCACTTAGTGAACAGCACTGAACGTGTAATGGGCTTTATTGGTGGAACGTCTGATCGTCCTGCTCCAATAACTCCTAAAGAAGCAGAACGCATTCTTAATCGCCTTCAAGAAAATGCTGAAGCACCTAAACCTGCTACATTATTTGAACCAGGTGAAGTTGTTCGCGTTACAGACGGACCATTTGCAGATTTCAGTGGTGTAGTTGAAGAAGTTGACTACGAAAAGAGCCGCGTAAAAGTATCTGTACTTATTTTTGGTCGTTCTACGCCAGTTGAGCTTGAATTCGGTCAAGTTGAGCAAGATAAGTAATTGATTAAAAAAGCTTCGCTAATTTTTATTTAAATTTTGGCATGAAGCTTGAAAAAGGCCGCTGATTAACTTATAATCAGCGGCCTTTTTGTATTAAGGTAAAATTTATTTTTACTGTGCAAAAAGTACGAAACCAATTTTTAAACTGGGAAGCCGTTAGAGTACGCGTCCTCGCGCGCACAAGGCTGAGACCCACCAAATGAGGTATTTATAATGGCTAAAAAAGTTGAAGCTCTAATCAAGCTACAAGTTGCCGCTGGTATGGCTAATCCTAGTCCTCCAGTAGGTCCTGCACTAGGTCAACACGGTGTAAACATCATGGAATTCTGTAAAGCGTTTAACGCACGTACAGAGTCTATCGAAAAAGGCGCTCCAGTTCCTGTAGTGATCTCTGTTTACGGTGACCGTTCATTTACGTTCGACATGAAAACGCCACCTGCTGCTTACTTACTTAAGAAAGCTGCTGGTATCAAGTCAGGCTCAGGCCGTCCTAACACTGATAAAGTAGGCACAGTAACTCGTGCTCAACTTGAAGAAATTGTTGAGACAAAACGAACTGACCTTACAGCTGCCGATATGGACGCAGCGGTTCGCACTATCGCAGGTTCTGCGCGTGCGATGGGCTTGAACGTAGAGGACTAAGAAATGGCTAAATTAACTAAACGTATGCGTACTATCCGCGAAAAAGTGGAAGTAACAAAAGATTACGAAATCAATGAAGCAGTTGCTCTTTTAAAAGAGTTAGCGACAGCTAAATTCGTAGAAAGTGTTGACGTTGCCGTTAACCTTGGTATCGATGCTCGTAAATCTGATCAAAACGTTCGTGGTGCTACTGTACTACCTAACGGTACTGGTCGTGACGTTCGTGTTGCTGTATTCACACAAGGCGCTAATGCAGAAGCTGCAAAAGAAGCCGGTGCTGAATTAGTAGGCATGGAAGATCTTGCTGAACTAGTTAAAAAAGGCGAGATGAACTTTGATGTTGTTGTTGCATCACCAGACGCTATGCGTGTTGTTGGTCAACTAGGTCAAATCTTAGGCCCACGTGGTCTAATGCCAAACCCTAAAACTGGTACTGTAACGCCTAACGTTGCAGAAGCAGTTAAAAATGCTAAAGCAGGTCAAGTACGTTACCGTAATGACAAAAATGGCATCATCCATACTACTATTGGTAAGGTTGATTTCACTGCAGAGCAATTACAACAAAACCTTGAGTCTCTAATTGTTGCGCTTAAGAAGGCTAAACCTTCTCAAGCTAAAGGTGTTTACTTGAAGAAAGTAACTATCTCTACAACAATGGGCGCAGGCGTTTCTGTAGACCAAAACACTTTAAGCACAACTGTAGCTTAATCAGTGTTTACATGGCGTGAAATTTGTACTATAATTTCGCGCCATTTTGTTGATTAATTTATTAATTGGCAAAGTAAAGAATTCGGGTTGAAGTCCATAATTTCGTTAAGCCTTCGGGGTTAACGATAAATTGGGCTTCCGTCCAAGACCGTAGGTGGCTTCGGCCTTAATATTCACCTACGTAGACGGTGTAGACCCCAGATAGATTTTTCCTAATCCTTCTGGCTCTCGCCGTAAAAAGCATCTCTACCTTGTTTGGTAGGGAAGAGTAGAACAGGGGAATCCGATAATCGGTATCCCCATTAAACCAGGAGTAACACCCATGGCTTTAAATCTTCAAGGCAAAAAAGCAATAGTTGCTGAAGTCAACGAAGCAGCCAATGGTGCTCTATCTGCAGTTGTTGCAGATTCTCGTGGTGTAACAGTTGGCGCAATTACTGCCCTTCGTAAAGAAGCTCGTGCAAATGGTGTTTGGATGAAAGTTGTCCGTAACACTTTAGCAAAACGTGCTCTTGAAGGAACAGATTTTGAGTGTCTTTCTGATTCATTTGTTGGTCCAAGCTTAATTGCTTTCTCATCAGAGCACCCAGGTGCTGCTGCGCGTATCTTTTCAGATTTCGCGAAAAAGAATGAGAAATTCGAGCTTAAAACGGCCGCTTTTGAAGGAAATGTTGTTGATGCAGCAATGCTTGCTACATTACCTACATACGATGAAGCTGTTGCACGCTTAATGAGTGCTATGAAAGAAGCGTCTGCTGGCAAATTGTGTAAAACAATTGAAGCAGTACGTCTACAGAAAGAAGAGCAAGCTGCTTAATTTTAAGCTGTTTAATCTCACTTTCGGTGTAAAATTTATTTGGACGTAATGTCCGTTAATTATTAGGAAATTTGTAATGTCTGTATCTAAAGACCAAATCCTTGACGCAATTGCTGAAATGTCAGTAATGGACGTTGTTGCTCTTATCGAAGCAATGGAAGAAAAATTCGGCGTAACTGCTGCAGCTGCAATGGTAGCTGGTCCAGCTGCTGAAGCTGCTGAAGAGAAAACAGAATTTGACGTAATCCTTACTGGCGCTGGCGCTAACAAGGTTTCTGCAATCAAAGCTGTTCGTAGCGCAACTGGCCTTGGCCTTAAAGAAGCGAAAGCTCTTGTTGAAGCTGCTCCTACACCTGTTAAAGAAGGTGTATCTAAAGAAGAAGCTGAAGCACTTGCAAAAGATCTTACTGAAGCTGGTGCTGAAGTTGAGGTTAAGTAATTTAGCTTTTGCTAAGTTCGCTGCCTGAGAAATCAGGCAAGGGCTGGTGATTATTTAATCACCGGCCTTTTTGCGCTATAGAGTGATGCACTCTTTTAGTTCAAATAAAATCTGATTTTTTCTTTACTTTCAACGCTTTATAGTTTGCTAGTGTTAAAGTGGGATCTAATTAGAACAACAGTTAAATGTTGTAAAATCTTGGCATAGCTGCCAGTTAAGTCTGTTCTTACAAGAACAGGTCGGGTCAAAGATCAGCAAGCTGAGGAACCCCATGGCTTACTCTTATTCTGAAAAGAAACGTATCCGTAAGGATTTTGGTAAACGTCCACAAGTTTTGGATATACCTTTTTTACTGTCTACACAGTTAGAATCGTTTAAAAAATTCTTAGTGCCGGACGCTGATGGCGATCATGGTTTGGAAGCTGCCTTCCGTTCTGTGTTCCCTATTAAAAGCTACTCGGGAAATTCTGAGCTTCAATACGTAAGTTACCGTATTGGTGAGCCAGTTTTCGATGTAAAAGAATGTCAAATTCGCGGTGTGACTTATTCTGCTCCACTTCGCGTGAAACTGCGTCTTGTTGTTATGGACAAAGAAGCACCAGGCACAGTTAAAGACATTAAAGAGCAAGAAGTTTACATGGGCGAAATTCCGCTCATGACAGATACCGGTACTTTTGTAATCAATGGTACAGAGCGTGTTATCGTTTCTCAGCTACACCGTAGCCCTGGTGTATTCTTTGATAACGACCGCGGTAAAACCCATTCATCGGGTAAAGTATTATATAACGCACGCGTTATACCTTACCGTGGTTCATGGTTAGACTTCGAATTTGATGCAAAAGATAACTTATATGTACGTATTGACCGTCGTCGTAAATTACCGGCGTCTATCATCCTACGTGCACTAGAGTATTCTAGCGAACAAATCCTAGATATGTTCTTCGATAACACTACGTTTGAAGTAACGAATGGTAAAGTTCTTATGGAACTTGTACCTTCGCGTTTACGTGGTGAAACTGCCGCTTTTGATATCAAGAGCGAAGACGGTGAAGTATTTGTTGAAAGCGGTCGTCGTGTTACGGCTCGCCACATCAAGAGCATCGAAAAGAAAGGCATTAAGCAATTAGAAGTACCACATGAGTACATCATTGGCCGTATTGTAGCTAAAAACTATGTTGATGAGTCAACTGGTGAAGTTATTGCAAATGCAAATGACGAGCTAACTCTAGAGCTAATGGCTGAATTGGTTAAAGCCGGTTACACTAAAATTGATACGTTATATATCAATGAAGTGGACAGCGGTGCTTACATGTCAAATACATTAAACATTGACTCTGCAAGCAGCCGTTTAGAAGCACTAGTAGAAATTTACCGCATGATGCGCCCAGGCGAGCCACCGACGAAAGACGCGGCTGAAGCCTTATTCCAGAACTTGTTCTTCTCTGAAGAACGTTATGACTTATCTACTGTAGGTCGTATGAAGTTCAATAGCCGTGTTGGTTACGATACAGACACAGGCCCTGGCACATTAAGCAAAGAAGACATCGTGTCTGTTATGAAAGTATTAATTGCTATTCGTAACGGTCAAGGCGATGTTGATGATATCGATCACTTAGGCAACCGTCGTATACGTAGTGTTGGCGAAATGGCTGAGAACCAATTCCGTGTTGGTCTAGTACGTGTCGAACGTGCTGTACGTGAGCGTTTAAGCTTAGGTGACCTTGACGCGATAATGCCACAAGATCTTATTAACGCTAAGCCTATTTCGGCAGCTGTTAAAGAGTTCTTCGGCTCGTCTCAGTTATCACAGTTTATGGACCAAAATAACCCACTATCAGAAGTTACGCATAAACGTCGTATCTCTGCATTAGGTCCGGGCGGTCTAACTCGTGAACGCGCAGGCTTTGAAGTACGTGACGTTCACGTAACTCACTATGGTCGCGTATGTCCAATCGAGACTCCTGAGGGTCCAAATATCGGTCTAATTAACTCGTTGTCTACGTACGCACGTACAAATGACTACGGTTTCTTAGAAACACCTTACCGCAAAGTGGTAGACGGTGTTGTAACTGATGAAGTTGATTATTTATCAGCCATTGAAGAAGGTCAGTTTGTTATCGCACAGGCGAACTCAAACTTAACTGAAACCAATGAGTTTGTTGATGAACTTATCCCATGTCGTCACAAAGGTGAATCTACCTTTATGGGTCGCATGGACCAGCAGTATATGGATGTATCACCACAACAGGTGATTTCTGTAGCGGCAGCACTTATCCCGTTCCTAGAACACGATGATGCTAACCGTGCATTGATGGGTTCAAACATGCAACGTCAAGCAGTACCAACATTGAAAGCGGATAAGCCGTTAGTAGGTACTGGTATTGAGTTAACACTAGCGAAAGATTCTGGTGTAACTATCGTTGCTAAACGTGGTGGTGAAGTAATGTATGCTGACGCAAGTCGCATCGTTGTAAATGTACATGAAGAAGAACGCATTCCTGGTGAAGCGGGCATCGACATCTACAACTTAACCAAATACACACGTTCAAACCAAAATACATGTATTAACCAAAAACCAACTTGTATGGTTGGCGAACCGGTTACTCGTGGTGACGTGTTAGCAGATGGTCCTTCGACTGACTTAGGTGACTTAGCCCTTGGTCAAAACCTTCGCGTGGCATTCATGCCATGGAACGGTTATAACTTCGAAGATTCAATCTTGTTATCAGAGCGCGTAGTTGAAGAAGATCGTCTAACGACTATCCATATTCAAGAACTACAGTGTGTTGCCCGTGATACTAAATTAGGTCCAGAAGAGATCACTGCAGATATCCCGAATGTGGGTGAGTCTGCGCTAGGCAAGCTTGATGAATCAGGCGTTGTATATATTGGTGCTGAAGTTAAAGGCGGCGATATCCTAGTAGGTAAAGTGACTCCTAAAGGCGAGACACAGCTTACACCTGAAGAGAAGCTACTGCGTGCTATCTTCGGCGAAAAAGCGTCTGACGTTAAAGACAGCTCTTTACGTGTACCAAATTCTGTAACTGGTACTGTAATTGACGTGCAAGTTTTCACCCGTGATGGTGTTGAAAAAGATAAACGCGCGTTAGAAGTTGAAGACATGCAGCTTCGCGAAGCGAAGAAAGACTTCAACGAAGAGTTCCGTATTTTAGAAGCAGGCGTTTTAGACCGTGCACGTAAGCTACTTATAGCTGCTGGTTTTGATGAAGATAAACTTGCATCTCTAAATGCTGAAAAAGTACTTACGCAAAGCCTTGCTGAAGAAGACAAGCAAGCTGAGCTTGAGCAGCTTGCTGCACAGTACGATGAACTTAAAGCTGAATACGATAAGAAGTTTGAAAACAAACGTCGTAAAATTACCCAAGGTGATGACTTAGCACCAGGCGTACTTAAGATTGTTAAAGTATACCTAGCTGTTAAACGTCGTATCCAACCGGGTGATAAAATGGCGGGTCGTCATGGTAACAAAGGTGTTATCTCGACTATCGTACCAGTAGAAGATATGCCTTACGATGACAAAGGTCGTACGGTAGATATCGTATTGAATCCACTAGGTGTACCATCACGTATGAACATCGGTCAGATCCTTGAAACACATATGGGTCTTGCTGCACGTGGTATCGGTGAACGTATTGAAGAGATGATGAAAGAGCAACGTGAGCTTCATGAGCTACGTGACTTCATCAAGCAAGCATACGAAATTGGCGAATCTCGCCAAGTTGTAGATATTGCTAGCTTCACTGATGACGAAATTCGTCGTCTAGCTGAAAACTTAAAAGGTGGTTTACCAATAGCTACTCCTGCATTTGATGGCGCGAAAGAAAGCGAAATCAAAGACATGCTTGAGCTTGCGGGCTATCCTCGTAGTGGTCAGGTTACACTTTATGATGGCCGTACTGGCGATCAGTTTGAACGTCAAGTAACTGTTGGTTACATGTACATGCTTAAACTTAACCACTTGGTTGACGATAAGATGCACGCACGTTCTACTGGTTCTTACAGCCTTGTTACTCAGCAGCCGCTGGGTGGTAAAGCACAGTTCGGTGGCCAGCGTTTTGGTGAGATGGAAGTATGGGCACTTGAAGCTTATGGTGCTGCTTACACTCTACAAGAAATGCTAACAGTGAAATCGGATGACGTGAACGGTCGTACTAAGATGTATAAAAACATCGTTGATGGTAACCATAAAATGGAACCAGGTATGCCAGAATCGTTCAACGTATTGTTGAAAGAAATCCGCTCACTGGGTATCAACATCGAGTTGGAAGAAAATTAAGCCAATTAGATGCTGCAGTTAACGCTGCAGCATCTGTTACGGCTGAATAGAATGTAGGGACGAGATTATCCGTCCTCAAGATTAACTCCGACAGGAGAGCTAAGGTGAAAGACTTACTTAAGTTTCTGAAGCAACAAAATAAGACCGAAGAATTCGATGCAATTCGCATTGGTCTTGCTTCACCAGACATGGTTCGTTCATGGTCATACGGTGAAGTAAAGAAACCTGAGACTATTAACTACCGTACTTTCAAGCCTGAGCGCGATGGCTTATTCTGTGCCCGTATTTTCGGCCCAGTGAAAGATTATGAGTGTTTATGTGGTAAATATAAACGCCTTAAACACCGTGGTGTGATCTGTGAAAAGTGTGGCGTTGAAGTAACACTCACTAAAGTGCGACGCGATCGTATGGGTCATATCGACCTTGCGAGCCCAGTTGCACATATATGGTTTTTAAAATCATTACCGTCACGTATTGGCTTAATGCTAGATATGACGCTTCGTGATATTGAACGTGTTCTTTACTTCGAATCATTCGTAGTAACTGAACCTGGTATGACAACGCTTGAGCGTGGTCAGCTATTAGGTGAAGAAGAATACTTAGATTCACTAGAAGAGCACGGTGATGAGTTTGAAGCTAAGATGGGTGCTGAAGCAGTTTTAGACTTGCTTCGTGAACTTGATCTTGCTCAATTAATTGCTGAGATGCGTGAAGAGTTACCAACAATTAACTCTGAAACTAAGCGTAAAAAAATCACTAAACGTCTTAAGTTAATGGAATCGTTCCACCAATCAGGTAATAACCCTGAGTGGATGATCATGACAGTACTTCCAGTATTGCCACCTGATCTACGCCCATTAGTGCCATTAGACGGTGGTCGTTTTGCGACATCTGATCTAAATGACCTTTACCGTCGTGTTATTAACCGTAATAACCGTCTTAAGCGTCTACTAGATTTAGCAGCACCAGACATTATTGTACGTAACGAAAAACGTATGTTACAAGAAGCGGTAGATGCGCTACTTGATAACGGTCGTCGTGGTCGTGCAATTACAGGTTCTAACAAACGTCCTCTTAAATCTCTTGCTGATATGATCAAGGGTAAGCAAGGTCGTTTCCGTCAGAACTTACTTGGTAAGCGTGTAGATTATTCAGGCCGTTCTGTAATCACAGTTGGTCCTACACTTAAGCTTCACCAATGTGGTCTTCCTAAGAAGATGGCACTAGAGCTATTCAAACCATTCATCTATGGCAAATTAGAACGTCGCGGCATGGCTACGACAATCAAGGCTGCTAAGAAGATGGTTGAACGTGAAGTTCCGGAAGTATGGGATGTACTTGACGAAGTAATTCGTGAACATCCAGTATTACTTAACCGTGCACCAACACTTCACCGTTTGGGTATCCAAGCGTTTGAGCCTGTGCTTATCGAAGGTAAAGCGATTCATTTGCATCCATTAGTATGTGCGGCTTACAACGCCGATTTCGATGGTGACCAAATGGCGGTACACGTACCGTTAACAATCGAAGCGCAGCTTGAAGCTCGTGCATTGATGATGTCAACAAACAACATTCTATCTCCTGCGAATGGTGAGCCAATCATCGTTCCTTCACAGGATGTTGTATTGGGTCTTTATTACATGACCCGTGACCGCATTAACGCTAAAGGCGAAGGCGCGATATTTAAAGATCCAAAAGAAGCAGAAAAAGCATACCGCAGTGGCAATGCAGACCTTCACGCAATTGTGAAAGTACGTATTAGCCAATCAGTTAAAAACGAAGACGGCGTAGTAGAAGATACTATTACTGTTATCGATACAACTGTTGGTCGTGCGATTCTGTCTCTAATTTTACCTAAAGGCATGCCGTTTGCGTCAATCAACCAGCCACTAGGTAAAAAGCAGATTTCTGGCTTATTGAATGAGTGTTACCGTCGTCTAGGTCTTAAAGATACAGTTATCTTTGCTGACCAAGTTATGTACACCGGTTTCCATTATGCAATGAAGTCAGGTGTTTCTATCGGTATTGATGACTTAGTTATCCCTCCGGTTAAAGCACAGATAATTGAATCAGCTGAAGCTGAAGTTACTGAAATCAACCAACAATTCCAATCAGGTCTTGTAACGGCTGGTGAAAAGTACAACAAAGTTATCGATATCTGGTCACGTGTAAACGAAAACTTATCACGTGAGATGATGTCTAACTTGTCGAAAGACACAGTTATCAATGCACAAGGTGAAGAAGTAGAGCAACCGTCATTTAACTCAGTGTTTATGATGGCCGACTCAGGTGCTCGTGGTAGTGCTGCACAGATTCGTCAGTTGGCGGGTATGCGTGGTCTAATGGCACGTCCAGATGGTTCAATCATCGAGACTCCAATCACAGCTAACTTCCGTGAAGGTCTAAACGTACTTCAGTACTTCATCTCAACGCATGGTGCGCGTAAAGGTCTTGCCGATACAGCACTTAAAACAGCAAACTCGGGTTACCTAACGCGTCGTCTAGTAGACGTTGCACAAGATTTGGTAATCAATGAAGATGACTGTGGCACAGAAGATGGCTTAACAATGAAACCGCTTATTGAAGGTGGTGATGTTGTAGAAGCACTTCGTGAACGTGTTCTAGGTCGTGTTGTTGCTGAAGATATTGTGATTCCAGGTACTAATACAGTGCTTGTTGAACGTAATATCATGCTAGACGAAAAACTGTGTGATCTTTTAGAAGAGCATTCAGTAGATGAAGTTCGTGTACGTTCTGTTATCACTTGTGATAATGACTTTGGTGTTTGTGCTAACTGTTATGGTCGTGACCTAGCACGTGGTCATATCATCAACGCTGGTGAATCAGTGGGTGTTATCGCGGCACAGTCAATCGGTGAGCCGGGTACACAGTTAACAATGCGTACCTTCCACATCGGTGGTGCGGCATCTAGAGCGTCTGCAGAAAATAATGTACAAGTTAAAACTAACGGTACATTAAAGCTTCATAACTCTAAGTACGTATTAAACACAGACGGTAAGATTGTTATTACCTCTCGTTCTACGGAAATTACTATCATTGATAGTCATGGTCGTGAGAAAGAGCGTTATAAAGTACCTTACGGTGCGGTATTAACAGTGCAAGACAATGCTGAAGTTCTAGGTAACGATATCGTTGCTACTTGGGACCCGCATAGTCACCCAATCGTTCTTGAGCATAAATCAAAAGTATCGTTCAGCGATATCGATGATTCAAATACTGAAGCACAGACTGATGAGCTAACTGGTTTAACCCGTGTAGTTGTAAAAGATCTTGCTAAAGTAAATACGAAAGAACCAAAGCTTATCATCGAAAGTGAAGAGCGCGGTCTGCAAGAAACACGTCTTCCTTCATTCACGACGATTGAAGTTATTGACGGCGTTACAGCAAACCCAGGTGACGTGTTAGCACGTATTCCGCAAGAAGGTTCGAAAACCCGTGATATCACGGGTGGTCTACCACGCGTAGCCGACTTATTTGAAGCTCGTAAGCCAAAAGAACCAGCTATATTAGCTGAAGTAACTGGTACAATTAGCTTCGGTAAAGAGACTAAAGGTAAGAAGCGTTTAGTTATTACTCCAGCTGAAGGTGATCATTACGAAGAGATGATTCCTAAATGGCGTCAACTTAACGTGTTTGAAGGTGAGCAAGTGTCTAAAGGTGAAGTTATCGCCGATGGTCCTGAATCACCGCACGACATCTTACGCCTACGTGGTGTGACTCATGTTGCTAACTATATCGTTAACGAAGTGCAAGAGGTTTACCGTTTGCAAGGCGTTAAGATCAATGACAAGCACATTGAAACAATTATCCGTCAAATGTTACGTAAATGTACCATTATGCACGGCGGTGATACTGACTTCTTAGCCGGTGAACAAATCGAAGTGGCGCGCGTTAATATCGCAAACCGTGACCTTGAAAAACAAGGTAAGATACCAGCTAAGTTTGAAATCCAGTTAATGGGTATCACAAAAGCATCACTAGCAACAGAATCTTTCATCTCTGCAGCGTCTTTCCAAGAGACAACACGTGTTCTTACAGATGCGGCAGTGAATGGTAAGAGCGATGAGCTTCGCGGTCTTAAAGAAAACGTAATTGTGGGTCGTTTGATCCCAGCCGGTACCGGTTTTGCGTATCATCAAGAACGTATGGCTCGCCGTAAACAAAGCAAAGTAGTAGTAGAAGAGCAAACAGTAAGTGCAGAAGAGGCAACTCAAGCACTTACAGACGCTCTAAATGCTGATTTGTCTGGAAATCAATAAACTGTTCTTAATCAATAGATTAAGTGATCGCAAGTCAGTTATATGCTGTCTTGCGGTTAGTTTAGGTTGACAGGTTAAACTTTGCTCATTAAAATTCCGCCACCCATTTACTTGTGTGCTTAATGCAGGCTCGTAAATAAAGGGCGGATTTTTTATTTTTTTCAGTAGTAATTTTAATTTCAGGAGCTATTTAAATGGCAACTATTAACCAGCTAGTGCGTAAGCCACGCCGTAGCAAGGTTACGAAAAGTAACTCAGCTGCACTAAAAGCGTGTCCGCAAAAGCGCGGTGTATGTACTCGCGTATATACAACTACACCTAAGAAACCAAACTCGGCGTTACGTAAAGTAGCACGTGTACGTTTAACTAACGGTTTCGAAGTAACTTCATACATTGGCGGTGAAGGTCATAACCTTCAAGAGCATAGTGTAATCCTAATCCGTGGTGGTCGTGTTAAAGATTTACCAGGTGTGCGTTTTCACACTGTTCGTGGTGCACTTGACTGTGCAGGCGTTAGCGATCGTCGTCAAGCTCGTTCTAAATACGGTGCAAAACGCCCTAAAGGCTAATTGTTTTCCGTTAGTAAGGCCAAGCACTAAATATTTATAATTATTGTTTTGGGTGATTGACTCGAAAGAGCAAACCTGAATAAACCGGAGATACAAAATGCCTAGAAGACGCGTAATCGGTCAACGTAAAATTCTTCCAGATCCTAAGTTCGGATCGGAACTTCTTGCTAAATTCGTTAACATCGTGATGTTAGACGGCAAGAAATCTACTGCTGAAAAAATTGTTTATGGTGCGCTAGACGTGGCTGCTGAGAAATCAGGCAAGTCGCACCTAGAAATCTTTGAAACTGCACTTGATAACATCCGCCCACAGGTAGAAGTTAAATCTCGCCGTGTTGGTGGTTCAACTTATCAAGTACCAGTTGAAGTACGTCCAGTTCGTCGTAACGCATTAGGTATGCGTTGGTTAGTAGACGCTGCACGTAAGCGTGGCGAAAAATCTATGGGCTTACGTTTAGCTCAAGAAATCGTTGACGCTTCTGATAATAAAGGCACTGCGGTTAAGAAACGTGAAGACGTTCACCGTATGGCTGAAGCGAATAAAGCATTCGCTCATTACCGTTGGTAATCTGTCTTTAACCTTTAAGAGGATCATATGGCACGTACAACTCCACTTGAGCGCTATCGTAATATAGGTATTGTCGCTCACGTAGATGCAGGCAAAACCACCACAACAGAACGTGTTCTGTTCTACACGGGTCTTTCTCATAAGATCGGTGAAGTACATGATGGCGCTGCAACTATGGATTGGATGGAGCAGGAACAAGAGCGTGGTATCACAATCACTTCTGCTGCAACAACGTGTTTTTGGAAAGGGATGGACGCTCAATTCGACGCCCATCGTATCAATATTATTGATACTCCAGGACACGTAGATTTCACTATCGAAGTAGAGCGTTCTTTACGCGTATTAGATGGTGCGGTAGTTGTTCTTTGTGCTTCATCTGGTGTACAGCCGCAAACTGAGACAGTTTGGCGTCAAGCGAACAAATACGAAGTTCCGAGAATGATCTTCGTAAATAAAATGGATCGCACGGGCGCTGACTTCTTAGCTGTGGTTAGCCAGGTGAAATCTCGTCTTGGAGCAACGCCTGTTCCAATTCAGTTGCCTGTAGGCGCTGAGGACGACTTTAAAGGTGTTATTGATCTTATAAAAATGAAAGTGATTAACTGGAACGAAGCGGACCAGGGTATGACTTTCTCTTATGAGGCAATACCGGCAGAACTTCTGGAATTAGCTGAAGAATGGCGCTCTCACTTAGTTGAAAGCGCTGCTGAAGCAACAGAAGAACTAATGGATAAATACTTAGAAGGTGAAGAGTTAAGTGAAGCAGAAATTAAAAATGCTTTACGCCAACGAACATTAGCTAATGAGATTGTTCCAGTTACTTGTGGTAGCGCATTTAAAAACAAAGGTGTTCAAGCTGTGCTTGATTGCGTTGTTGAATATATGCCCTCACCAGAGCAAGTGAAACAAATCCAAGGTATCTTAGAAAATGGTACTGAGGAAGAACGTCCAGCTAATGATAAAGCGCCGTTTGCTGCACTCGCTTTTAAGATTGCAACAGACCCGTTTGTTGGAACCTTGACCTTTTTCCGTGTTTACTCTGGTACTGTTAAACAGGGTGACACGGTATATAATCCAGTAAAAAGTAAGCGTGAGCGACTTGGCCGTATCGTACAGATGCATTCAAACTCTCGTGAAGAGATCAAAGAAGTTTTCGCAGGCGACATCGCGGCAGCTATTGGTCTTAAAGACGTAACAACAGGTGAAACACTGTGTGATCCGAATTCTATTATTACGCTTGAGCGTATGGAATTCCCTGAACCAGTAATCTCTATTGCGGTTGAGCCCCGCACTATAGCTGACCAAGATAAGATGGGTATCGCGCTGGGTAAACTAGCTGCTGAAGACCCTTCTTTTCGAGTACAAACTGACGAAGAATCAGGCCAGGTTATAATCTCTGGCATGGGTGAACTTCACCTAGATATCATCGTCGACCGTATGAAACGTGAATTCAGTGTTGAATGTAACGTTGGTAAGCCGCAGGTCTCATACCGAGAAGCTATTCGTTCAACTGTTAAGGTTGAAGGGAAGTTTATACGTCAGTCAGGTGGTCGTGGTCAATATGGTCACGTTTGGATTAAACTTGAACCGATGGATATTACGGATGATGAGTCACCAATTTACGAGTTCGTTAACGAAACCGTAGGTGGTTCTGTTCCTAAAGAGTTCGTCCCTGCGGTAGACAAAGGTATCCAAGAGCAAATGTCTCAAGGTGTACTGGCAGGCTACCCATTGCTTGGCGTTAAAGCGACTTTATATGATGGTTCATTCCATGATGTAGATTCGAATGAAATGGCATTTAAAATAGCAGGTTCACTGGCAATGAGAGATGGGGCGCTTAAAGCTAACCCTGTACTACTAGAGCCAGTAATGAAGGTTGAAGTACTCACTCCTGATTCAAATATGGGTGATGTAGTTGGCGACTTAAACCGTCGCCGCGGCATAATCGAAGGCATGGAAGATGCATTAGGTGGACTTAAGCAAATTAATGCGCAGGTTCCTCTTTCTGAAATGTTTGGTTATGCGACTGCTTTACGATCTGCAACACAGGGCCGTGCCTCATACTCTATGGAGTTTGTGAAGTACGCTGAAGCCTCTAAAAACGTTGCAGATACAATAATTTCAGCTCGCGCTGTTATATAATTTTAGCTTGTCTGGCTCAATAGTGAGTCAGGCTTTAATTTCTTTATTAGGAATTTTTTAAGATGGCAAAAGAAAAGTTTGAACGCGTAAAACCGCACGTAAACGTTGGTACAATCGGCCACGTTGACCACGGTAAAACTACACTAACTGCAGCAATCACTAACGTACTTGCAAAAGTATACGGCGGTGTTGCTAAAGATTTCGCATCAATCGACAACGCTCCTGAAGAGCGCGAACGTGGTATCACTATTTCAACGTCTCACGTTGAATACGATACTCCTTCACGTCACTACGCACACGTAGATTGTCCTGGTCACGCCGATTATGTTAAAAACATGATCACTGGTGCTGCTCAAATGGACGGCGCGATCTTAGTAGTTGCTGCGACTGATGGCCCTATGCCACAAACGCGTGAGCACATCCTTCTTTCTCGTCAAGTTGGCGTTCCTTACATCATCGTGTTCATGAACAAATGTGACATGGTAGATGACGAAGAGCTACTTGAACTAGTAGAAATGGAAGTTCGTGAACTTCTTTCAGAATACGATTTCCCAGGTGATGACTTACCTCTAATTGCTGGTTCTGCGCTTAAAGCGTTAGAAGGCGAGAAAGAGTGGGAAGATAAGATTGTTGAGCTTGCAAATGCACTTGATACTTACATCCCAGAGCCAGAGCGTGACATCGATAAGCCTTTCATTATGCCTATCGAAGACGTTTTCTCAATCCAGGGTCGTGGTACAGTTGTAACTGGTCGTGTTGAAGCTGGTATCATCCGCATCAATGACGAAGTAGAAATTGTTGGTATCAATGATACAACTCGTTCTACTTGTACTGGTGTTGAAATGTTCCGTAAGCTTCTAGACGAAGGTCGTGCTGGCGAAAACATCGGCGCACTTCTACGTGGTACTAAGCGTGAAGACGTTGAACGTGGTCAAGTACTAGCTAAGCCTGGTTCAATCAACCCACATACTACATTCACTTCAGAAGTATACGTACTTTCGAAAGATGAAGGTGGTCGTCATACTCCATTCTTCAAAGGTTACCGTCCACAGTTCTACTTCCGTACAACTGACGTAACTGGTGACGTACAGTTACCAGATGGCGTAGAAATGGTAATGCCTGGTGATAACATCAAGATGACAGTAACTCTAATCGCACCAATCGCGATGGATGAAGGTCTTCGTTTTGCTATCCGTGAAGGTGGTCGTACTGTAGGTGCTGGTGTTGTAGCAACTATCGTAGCGTAA
>NZ_WTKV01000013.1:0-142919 GCF_011378705.1 Pseudoalteromonas sp. SA25
CCGTCGAATTGCTAAAGCGTGTGAGACGAACATTTTATTTATGAGTGTGTCGGGAGATATCCAGCCGCATTACACATCAATAGCAGGCTTCGTTGCTAAAATGCATGAACAGATTGAGCCGATTTTTACGCAAGTGCTGATGATATGTGATGAGGAAGACTTGATAGGCCGCAACATGTTTGCCATTGATGGGTGTAAATTAAAGTCCAATGCGAGTAAAGAGTGGAGTGGCACATTCGATGAGTTAGGTCGCAAAAAAGCAAAACTAGAACGCGCAAGCAAACGTATTATTGAACGCCACCAATCACAAGATGGACTGGGCGAAGAATTGATAACTCAGGATTTAAAACAAAAAGAAAAGCTAGATAAAAGTGCAGATAAAATCACCGAGTTTTTAGCCACTCACGAAGAGAAAACAGGCAGTAAAGGCAAGCCTGTTAAAAGTAATATCACTGATCCAGATAGTGCAAAAATGACGACCTCAAAAGGCACAATCCAAGGTTACAACGGCATAGCGATAAACGATGATAAACACCAAATTATCCTGCAAGCACAAGCGTGGGGCTCAGTAGGCGAGCAACAAACTTTACAGCCAGCCGTAGCACAATTAAAACAGCAACTCGCTAAACTCAATACAGAAAAAATGGCAGATGAGCATACCATCAAATTCACCGCAGACAGTGGGTTTAACAGCGAAGTAAATCTTGAATTTATGGCGCAAAGTGGTTTCGATACCTACATTGCGGACAACCAATTTAGAAAACGAAATCCATTGTTTAAAGCCAGCGAAACATACGAAACTGAGCAAGAAAAGCGCCGACTAAAACGCAGCAAAGGCAAGCCTCGGTTATTTACCTCAGACGATTTTCATTATAATGATGCAACCCAAACATGCCGCTGCCCTGCAGGCAATGCCATGTGGCGAAGCGGGGTCAATGTAAACAGCCATAGCCAACAATACACGCGATTCTGTGGTTATTTAAGAGACTGTAAAACCTGCCCACTACAACAACAATGCATGCGAAAGCCACCCATTAAAACGGGGCGACAAGTACAGTTTATAAATAATGAATCACGCAAAAAGCTAAGCTATATCGACAAAATGAAAGTAAAAATAGACAGCCCCATAGGTCGACGATAGCTGATTATTAAAGAATGGCAAACGACTCGGCTATATCGAACCGGCTTTCCTTTAAATAAAAAGCGGAACATTACAGTGAACAAAGGCATGAATAAATTGACCTTACGGGGTCAAACAAAAGTGAATGCCTTTACTTTACACTGCGGCAACTGTATTGCCTTGTTCATAATATAGAAAAGCTGCAAAACACGATGCATTAAGAAGGGTAAGCCCTTTTACCCTAAATAAAAGCCACTCAACCACCCTTAATCCCTTCCAAAACGCCAATTAAAACAATATCAAACACTTCTATATTCTGCGTAAAAATACAGTAATCAATTGAACCAAAATAGGAACTCAGCTATGGTTTGTTTATCAATAAAACAAATTTAAAAACGAGTTAATCTACAGGCTCGTTATGAGGCACTGCAAATGAAAAGTATCGAAACATTGCCTCTGCATGACGCAATTTTAAACACTATTAATATTGACTGGGAAAATCGAAGTGTAATATTTAACCTAAATGTTTTTACTGTTAAAGGTGGTGATGCATTAAGTCATCAACTTACATTTGAAAACGCTTCGAATATTGAAGTTCCACACAATTCACCGTGGGGAGATTCAATTTTAATAAATGGTGTTTCAATAATTGAAGATAATTATGAAATTGAAATACAAAGTGGTGACGTAATAAAAATTACAGCTGAAAAGTATATTTTTTCGCCTGTTGCCTCATAACAAAGCTAATTAAAACCGACGCAAAACACTCCGCTTTCATTGTGTTTCGCTTCGCTAATTATACACAATGAAAGCTTAGCGTTTTTGCGCGGCTTATTAGAGCGTTAAATGCTCAAGGACGATATGAAGCAAATTATAGAGTTCAGCTCCCTAGAAGAAGTTGAAAGGAACATGTACCTCGAAGATACTTGGTGCAATGAATGCTCAGAAGCGGATCTCGGTATTGTTAATCCAGAAATGTATATTGAGGATGACCGCAAATTTATAAGTGGTAATTGCAAGTCATGTGGAACCCAATGTATCTCAGAAATTATCGTAAAAATAATAGAATAATTTAGTACGGTGTAATGGGCACTTAACAACACGCCCTGAGGTGGACGACTAGTAAAATTTAGCTATTAACTGCAAATTTTAAAAGTGGTGAGCCTCTGCGTTTTAAGGCCGCTAAATACGTCGATTCATTGTAGGGTGTATTCGTTTTCCAACACCTTAATACAATCCTTATCCATTTAAATGCCAGTGAGCTAATAATGCTGTTATGCGGCTTACCCTTGGCTTTTTGTTGCTCATAATACGCTTTAGCCCAAAACGAATAACGAATAGAAAAGCCTGCCCATTCCACAAATGTTTGCCTTAAAAAAGTGGGGCAACTATAACGCCAATGAGTCCACATTTTTTGACCACTGCGCTCAATAACAGGCGCTATACCCGCGTACTTTTGAAGCTCTGCAGCATCATTATAACGCGCACGATTACTCCCAAAAGCAACAAGTAAACGTGGGGCGAGTTGTGGACCTGCGCCGGGTAAGCTATCAAATATCTTTTTATCCTGCTGGGCTTTATAAGCTGATTTTATTGCTTTATCGAGCTTTTCAATGCCCTTTAATAACACTTTAAATTGCGTGATAAGCACTTCAACGAGCATTTGATTAGGTACAATTACTCCTTCGTCCAGAGTTAATAATGATTAGGATGACACCCATCCTAATCATTAGGAAAAAAGCCAATAAAAACAGTATGAAGAGTGCATTGTTATAAATAATGAATCACGCAAAAAGCTAAGCTATGTAGACAAAATGAAAGTAAAAATAGACAGCCCACTACGATAGCTGTTTATTAAAGAATGGCAAACGACTCGGCTGTATTAAACCGGCTTTCCTTTAAATAAAAAGCGGAATATTACAGTGAATAAAGGCATGAATAAATTGACCTTACGGGGTCAAACGAAAGTGAATGCCTTTACTTTATTGTGTGGCAACTGTATTGCCTTGTTCATAATATAGAAAAGCTGCAAAACACGATGCATTAAGAAGGGTAAGCCCTTTTACCCTAAATAAAAGCCACTCAAACACCCGTAATCCCGTCCAAAACGCCAATTAAAACAATATCAAACACTTCTATATTTTGCGTAAAAATACAGTAATCAATTGAACCAAAATAGGAACTCAGCTATGGTTTGTTTATCAATAAAAACAAATAGAAACGAGTTAATCTACAGGCTCGTTAGGTACACATGAAATCTATTGATGTAGGCAAAAATATTTGTGATTGAATTAACTACTTTTGATCTTTGGCTTTATGTAATCCTTGGTATTACATTGTCGTTTGGTGGGTTCTTTGTATTTCACTACTATAACGCTTGGGCCAAACGGCAATTAGAAAGTACTGACTCATCATTTATTCGCGGTTCAGCGTTAGTTTGGTTTGTTAGTTTTGGTATTTCATTAACGGGTGTTGGTATAACTTATATTTTTGGTTTACCACTATTTAGTTTATATTTTGGCTAGGTGCAAAGTGTACCTAGCAAGCCAATAATGGTAAGGACGCAAAAAGCATGGCTGCGCTCGTACCTAGCTAATTATAGCCATGCATTTTGCGCCCCATATCGGGGCGTTATATGTACAAGGAGAGTTCAGTTGATGCGTTACCTATTTTTACTGTTGATTATACCTTTTTATTCTTTTGCCGAAATTAACCTTCCTCTGCAAAAAGAACTAATTGAAATGGAAATTGAAGATCAACATATTCGAAACAAAATAGGAGAAGCTGGGTGGCAAAACCCGCCTAAAGCACTCCTAGAACAAATGATGAAAATAGATGAAAGTAATACAGGAAAACTTAAAGCTATCATTAAAAAGCATCATTGGGTAACAAGGGATTTAGTCGGAGTTAAAGGAGTTGGAGCAGCATTTTTAGTCATCCAGCATTCACCTGATGTTGCATTTAAAGTAAAAATGCTTCCTTATTTAAAGCAATCATATTTGAATGGCGAAGGTGTTAGCGGACAACAAGTTGCTCTTTTAACTGATAGAGCTCTTATTGCACAAGGAAAGAAACAAATCTATGGTACTCAAGCTGACGTGAGTGAAGGTAAAGTTGTGTTTAGCCCTATAGAAGATGAAACTAATGTAGATAAACGGCGTGAAGAAATGAATATGCCCTCTTTAGATTTTTACTTAAAAATAATGGAAAAAATGTACGGGATTAAAGAACACCCTGAAATAGACTTGAATTAATGTACATATAACAAAACGTCCTGAGGTGGGCAACTAGTAAAATTTGTCTATTAATTGCAACTTTTAATAGTGGCGCTTTAAAGCCGCTAAATAAGTCGATTCATCGTAGGGTGTATTCGTTTTCCAACACCTAAATAAAATCTAACAAGGAACGTATATGAATTTATCTGAGAACAAAACTGTAATTGAGTTTGAAATATCAGAAACAGGCCACCAAATTGTTGAAGCTAAAATTAACGGTAAATTGTTACGTTTTATTTTAGATACTGGCGCTGGGACATCTGTTTTAGACAGGGGATGCCTAAGTGAATTAGGCATTGAAGAGACACTCAATGTTGAGAATGCAGCAGGCTTGGGCACTTCGGATCACGCTATGGGAGATATAGAAGTTGATTCAATTGAGTTTGGTAGTGCCTTGTTTGAAAGTCCTGCCTTTGTGTCACTTAATCTTGACCATGTACAGGTGGCGGGTGGTGAAAAGGGAGTACATGGCTTGTTAGGCTCTCCCTTTTTTATTCAATACCAAGCAGTTATCGATTTTTCAAAAAATAGGTTAGAGCTTTTTAATAAAAAAAATTAAATAACTAACGTAAACTTTGTTCTTTAGTCGGTTTTAGCTAACGCACCATGTTTATGGATTTTACTATGGCATGGTGCGACAGTAGTTATTGTTTACAATTTGTATTTTAAAGCTACTTTTCTAGTTCTTTTCTAATAATTCTTTTCTTATAATTTCAGCCCCAGCGCTCAAGGCATTTAGTTTACCTCTGGCTATATGGTGAGGTAGTGGAGCCATGCCGCAGTTGGTACACGGGTAGAGTTTGTCGGCATCTACAAATTGCAGTGCTTTACGTAGCGTATTAGCTACTTCTTCTGGCGTTTCGATAGTGTGATTTGCTACATCAATTGCGCCTACCATTACTTTTTTACCGCGAATAAGTTCTAGTAAATCCATTGGTACATGCGAGTTATGGCACTCTAGTGAGATAATATCGATATTAGATTGCTGAAGCTTAGGGAATGCTTCTTCGTACTGTCGCCATTCGCTTCCTAGTGTTTTTTTCCAATCTGTATTTGCTTTAATGCCGTAGCCATAGCAAATATGCACTACGGTTTCGCATTTAAGACCTTCAATTGCTCGCTCTAAACAGGCAATTCCCCAGTCGTTCACTTCATCAAAAAATACGTTAAACGCGGGCTCATCAAATTGGATGATATCAACGCCTGCGGCTTCTAATTCTTTTGCTTCTTGATTGAGTATTATGGCAAATTCCCACGCTAGTTTTTCGCGGCTTTTATAATGGTCATCGTAAAGCGTGTCTATCATGGTCATTGGACCTGGCAATGCCCATTTAATAGGTTGTTTGGTTTGCTTGCGTAAAAATTTAGCGTCTTCAACAAACACAGACTTTTGACGGCTAACAGGGCCCACAACGGTGGGTACGCTTGCGTCGTATCGGTCACGAATTTTTACTGTTTTACGTTTTTCAAAGTCAACGCCATTTAGGTGCTCTATAAATGTAGTTACAAAATGCTGCCTTGTTTGCTCACCATCGCTAACAATATCAATGCCTGCTTGTTGTTGGTCGAATAATGACAAGCGTAGGGCGTCGTGTTTTCCTTGGGTTAATTCGTCACCTTGTAATTTCCAAGGTGACCAAAGTGTTTCTGGCTCTGCAAGCCATAAAGGCTTAGGTAAACTGCCAGCGGTAGATGTAGGTAGTAATTTTTTCATAATAAATAATGCCGTATATTTTAGTTAATTATTAAACGTATCGTTAAGCGCGTTATTACTGGATGTTACTATTAGTTGTTATGACAGATAGCTAGTAGAGAATTGCTCAAGAACCGTTTGATACGGCTCGATAAAATGCTCTTGTGCAAACTTGCCTTGCTCATTGGCTAACTTGCCGCGCTCTTCTCGGTCATATACAATTTGCGTTAGTGAATGATCCAAGTTTTTTAAGTTTGGTTTATATGATTTACCCGCTGTTGCGTTGGCATTATAAATCTCTGGTCTGTAGATTTTTTGAAACGTTTCCATCGTACTAATGGTGCTTATAAGCTCAAGATTGCTGTAATCATTAAGTAAATCACCAAAGAAGAACAATGCTAAAGGCGCGGCGCTATTTTGTGGCATAAAGTAACGTACCTGTAAGCCCATTTTTTTGAAGTATTGCTCTGTTAAAGATGATTCATTTGGCTCGTATTCAACGCCAAGTACCGGGTGTTGGTTTTCGGTGCGGTTATAGGTTTTGTTATCTGACACACTTAGGCATATAACCGGTGGTTTTTTAAAGTTTTGTTTGTATGTATCCGAATTTACGAATGACTGAAATAGCTTGCCATGTAAAACCCCAAAGTCATCTGGAATGCTAAATTGAGGCTTGCCTTTATTGTGCTCTTGTAGGAGTACGCTAAAGTCGTAGTCGCGCACATACGATGAAAAGTTGTTTCCTACAATGCCTTCAATGCGCTTATTAGTTTTATGGTCAACAATATTTGTTTTTAATATTTCGATTGAGGGGAAGCTTTCGCCGCCATCTTCAATACCTATCTCAACAGAGATAATTTCAAGCTCAACAGCATAACGCTCACCTTTGGTGTTATCCCAATGGGCTAGGGCATTAAAACGGTTGTTAATCATGTTCAAGGCGTTACGCAAGTTTGCTTTGCGGTATTCACCTCTGGCTAAATTAGCAAAGTTGGTTGTGATACGCGTATTAGTTGATGGATGATAATTTTCGTCGAGTGAAACGCTCTTAATATTAAATGTAAAATCTTTTTTCATCGTGTTTATATCCAATTTTATAATTTAAACCTGATTGATGCTCTGCGCTTTATTAGCCTTGCAACTTACTTAGCTAATTTTGTTATTCAGCGGCTTTAAGTTGTTAGTAATAGTGTTTTGCGCTAAGGGATGAGTAATTTATACGTGGGTTGGTGTATGAAGAAAAACGGTTTAATTTCACATAAAACATGAGTCATATTCATTAATCACTATTGTTAGATTCGATTACGTAGCAATTGGCGAGAAAAAGGCATAAATCGGTAAAAATAAAGGATGGATGTTTAGCCGTTTAGACTTCTCTTGTTTTGGTGTGCACTTTATTCATGTTGAACATGAGGAATATTCAAAGTGGTTTTTTATTGCTATAACAGTACATTAGCGGTGATATTGAGCTTAATTACTAAAGTTTATAGCTTATTATCAGCTTTATTCTATAAGTTGAATGAACTATTTTAAAAATTGAACAACAAAACTTTCTACGGAAAGTGCATGGTAATAAAAACTTATCAATTCTCAAGTTGTTATAAAGTTTAGGATTTACTTTAATACGAGATTGAAATGAAGAGTCAATATAACTATCGAATACAAGCCGTTAGAAATGAAATGGCGAAATTGGATTTGGATGCATTTGTGGTTCCTCATGAAGATGAATATCTTTTAGAAGAAGTTTCTGATTGTAATAATCGTTTAAAATGGATCAGTGGTTTCACAGGTACCGCAGGAGTTGCTGTCGTTTTAAAAGATGATGTCATTTTTTTTGTTGATGGTAGATACAGCGTTCAAGTGACTAAGCAAGTTGACGGGGAGCTATTTTCATTTGAAAGTATGGCTGTATTTGAGAGCAACAGTTGGATTGATTCGTTACTACCTCCCTCAGCAAAAATTGGAATCGACCCTTCTTTGCATTCATTTGATTGGTTTTCGAAATTTATAAGTAAAGTTGCTATAGAAGGTAGAAAATCGCTTCCACTTAAAAATAATTTAATAGATTTATGCTGGACAAATAGACCGACTAAAATAAGCACCAACGTAAAATTAATAGATGAAAAGTACTGTGGTAAATCAAGCATTACTAAGTGCAAAGAAGTTGCAGACATTTTAAGTAAGGT
This sequence comes from Pseudoalteromonas sp. SA25, assembly GCF_011378705.1. Lineage (NCBI taxonomy): Bacteria > Pseudomonadati > Pseudomonadota > Gammaproteobacteria > Alteromonadales > Pseudoalteromonadaceae > Pseudoalteromonas > Pseudoalteromonas sp. SA25. The sequence goes on from NZ_WTKV01000013.1 coordinate 8,275, forward strand.
GGGTGTAGATAGGTTAATCATTACCAATCTTGAGTCAACGTGTTGGTTACTCAATTTACGAGGAAGTGATATCCCTTGTTTACCCGTTTTTTATTCAACATCAATTATTGATCAAAATGCAGAGGTTATTTGTTTTTTAGATTTAACTACACTGGATGAAAAACTTAAATCTTCTTTTAAGCATAATGTAAGTTTTAAATGTATTACGCAGTTAGATGAATACTTATTATCTATTTCAAATTGCGTAACTCAAATTGACCCAAAAGTCATTAATGCGCACATGGCGAGATTACTACAAAAGCCAGATGTAAACGTTATTCAAAGCAGCGATCCTATAGGATTACTAAAAGCACAAAAAAATCCGATTGAGATCACAGGAATGAAAGCATGTCACATTCGTGATGGTGCAGCACTTATTAACTTTTTGTCGTGGTTAGATTTGCAAGTACGCGAACAGACTTTTTACGACGAAGCCCAACTTGCCGATAAGCTTGAAACATTTAGAACTGTAGATGAGTTATACCAAGAACCTAGCTTTGATACTGTGTCAGCTGTTGGGAGTAATGGGGCTATGTGTCATTATAATCATAAAGATACGACCGCTAAACTAATGACAAATAATACTATCTATCTTGTTGATTCGGGCGCGCATTATCTTGATGGAACTACAGATGTTACACGTACAGTGGCTATAGGTAAGGCGGCTAAAGAGCAAATAAAAATGGCTACTTTAGTCTTAAAAGGTCATATTTCGTTGGCGACTATCCGATTTCCTTTTGGAACAACAGGACAGCAATTAGACGCTTTTGCGCGGCAACACTTATGGCAAAAAGGGTATGATTACGAACATGGCACAGGACATGGTGTAGGGCATTATCTTAATGTACATGAAGGGCCGCAACGCATTGCAAAGGCAAATTCTAACGTTGCACTTTTACCTGGGATGGTTGTATCTATTGAGCCAGGTTACTATCGTCAGGATGAGTTTGGTATACGCCACGAAAACTTATATGTTGTAAAAGAAAGCCTTAATATCAGCGGGTCAGATATAAATATGCTGTGTTTTGAAGTGTTAACTCATGTTCCTTTTGACAGAAGGTTAATAGATAAAGCAGAACTTACAAAATGTGAAATAGAGTGGTTAGATACATACCACGAAATGGTATATCGACTTATATCTCCTCTTATAGACACACGTAGTAACGCCTGGTTATTAAAAGAGACGACAGCCTTGTGATTACATAAGCTCATAATATATAAATGCCTATTATTATAAATTTGATAATAGGCATTAAGCTACTCTTAACCTCCCTAAACATTCATAGAAACGGCTTTATCTACATTTCGTAACATAGCCTCTGCCAGGCAACACAACCATCTATTCAACCTTAAAAGATAAATCGCCTGAGATCCCATTACTTTTAGCATGACAATTTAATGTATGGCGAAAAGCAGCTCATAAAATATGCCATTATTTAACTAAATAAAGTGAGTTCGAATGCTTTTTTGCTAGAAGTTCTGTTTTAGATTGTGAATACAAAATAAATTGCGTTTTATTGCATTTTTAGAATCAAAGATTTTCCGACCAATGCGTACTATTAAAAGTGTTAAAAATATTAAGCACTTATAAAAAACATAATAACTTTGTAAACCAAAAGGTCTAAAGGGGAGTGATATGACAATAAGTAATCGTTTTTGTCCTAAAAAAGTAGCGCTAGCAGTAATTATAGCAACTTCAGGAAGCACACCGTTATACGCAAATGAGTTGGATACCCAAGGCAGTAATAAAGTAGACAAAATTGAAAAAATTGTTGTTACATCCAGAGGGCGTACCGAGACATTACAACAAATACCAGACTCGGTCACAGTATTCACTGGTGACGACATTAAAGCCGCTCGTATCTCTACCATAAAAGATTTTTCATCATTAACGCCAAATTTAAATGTATCAACAAATTTTAGATCAGGACTAAATTTTGTAACTGTTAGAGGGTTAATTACCCCACAGGTAGGGGAAGCGCCTATTGCTTATGTTGTAGATGGTATAACTGTGCCTAATCTAGAGTTTATTAATCAGGGCTTACACGATATCGAACGTATTGAGGTTCTTAGAGGGCCACAAGGTGCCTTGTACGGAAAAAATGCGATTGGTGGGGCGATTAATATTGTTACAAAGCAAGCAACAGATGAATTTGAAGGAAGCGTTCAAGCATCAGTTGCGCAAGGAAACGATAAAAAGCTAAACGTTGCGCTCAGTGGCCCAATTGTTCAAGACAAAGCTTACTTTAGGTTGTCTGCTAACTATCAAGATACCGATGGCCTAATTGAAAACTCTTTTTTAAATGAAAAAGTAGATTATGTTGATGATGCATTTGGCTTTCAAGGAATGCTTGAATTTTATTTAAGTGATTATACCAAGTTAACTTTTCATGGTAACTACGCTGAAAAAACGCAGGGTAGTAACTATATGGGATTTATTACCAGTGACCAGTTAGAGGACTTTTCATTACAACCAGAGGCAAATGCTGTAGGGCGTGATGAGTCAACATTATGGTCAGTTTCAGTAAAACTTGATCATGAAACAGATTATGGCGATTTAACGTTTATTGCGTCTGCTAATGATTCAGACATTATGTTTTTTTCTGATGGGGATTTTACTCCTCAGGCTCCAAGCGAAGATAACTTTTTCTTCCCTAATACACAAATTAATCCAATAGAAGAAGACTCTAATAGCTTTGAGACCCGATTTACTTCGCCAAGTGATAACGCACTTCGTTGGTCGATTGGTGCCTATTATGAATCAAAAGACAGAAATGTATCTTACGACCAAGTATTAGACCTTACTCCAACGCAAAGGGTTACCTATCAAGATGTAAAAGCCGATATTGCGAATGATCCTAGTTTAGTTATCACCGGTGAAAAAACAGTTCAAGAAAGTACTGCCTATGCTTTGTTTGGGCAAGCAAATTACGATGTGGTAGAAGACATTGAGCTAACAGTTGCCCTGCGCTATGACTCAGAAGAGCGAGATGCATTTGATAAACGTGATCCATCAGCCTCTAAAGTAAATGAGACATTTAGTGAGTTACAACCTAAAGCCTCTATTGCTTGGCAAATTAGTGATGACCATCTGCTATACAGCACTTATTCAAAAGGTTTTAGATCGGGTGGCTTTAATGAATACGCCCCAAGTGTAATACGTAAATACGATCAAGAAATATCAGACACCGTTGAGCTAGGTTTAAAAACAACTTGGCTTGATGGAAAAGTTTGGGTGAATATGTCTTTATTTCATATTGATCAACAAGATGCACAATTTACACGCTTAAACCCGACAACTTTCACTTTAGAAAACTTAAATATTGATGAAGTAGCGATAGATGGTTTTGAATTAGAGATGTCAGCCACTTTAACTGATTATTTAACGGTTAATTTTGGACTTGGTTTAATTGATAATGAAATTACTAAAAATCAAGGTGTTGATATTTTATCGGGCAGAGATTTAGCCGCAACAGAAGGCGGTACTATGCCTTATGTTTCTGACTTTAATTTAAATGGCTCTGTTGACTATTCGCAACAAGCGTTTGCTGATTATGAGTTTAAAGCACGTCTTTCGTTTAATACATTAGGACCTCGTTCGTTTGATATCTTTAATGAAGATACGGGTGAAACGGATACACATACATTTTTAAATGCCAACTTCACTTTAGAAAATGAGCAATGGTCTACCTCAATATTTGTTTCTAATTTGACCGATGAAGCATCCCCAGAAACAGTTTTTCTATTCAATCCATTGATAAGAATGCGTAATCAACCAAGACAAGTTGGTGTACAAGTTAGGTACAACTTCTAAAAATAATATGGCTATTAATGCAAGTTAATAGCCATCGTTGATGGTGAATTTAGTCATCAATAATAATTTTTATTTATAAGTTTAGTTGAGCACAAAATGCGGCTAAGCAAATCAAGTTAATTGTTACCGCATATAAGGTAACGACGTTAGTAAGGTGCAAATTATGACAGTTAGAGTCGCTACAGATGTTGGTGGTACGTTCACTGACCTTGTTTATATTGATAAAGGTAATGTTAAAGCTGTCAAAAGCGATACTACGCCACCAAATTTTGAACAAGGCGTTGTTAATTCAGCAATTAAAGCTGACATAAACTTATCCGATGTTGATTTTTTTGCTCATGGTTCTACTGTAGTAATTAATGCGATTACTGAGCGTAAAGGTGTAAAAACAGGCTTGATAACGACAAAAGGTTTTCGTGATGTGCTAGAAATTGCACGCGGGAATACACCTGATATTTTTAATAATACCTATAAAAAACCAAACCCGTTTGTTGAGCGCCATTTAAGATTAGAAATAAAAGAACGCCTTGATTATAAAGGCAATGTAATTACACCAGTTGACTTAAGTAACTTACAGTCTTTGGTCGATTATTTTAAATCTCAAGATGTACAAGCAATCGGTATTTGTTTTTTACATGCTTACTTAAATCCAGAGCATGAGATTAAAACGATAGCGGCTTTGAAATCGCTATGGCCTGAAGTTAATGTTATTGCATCTCATGAGATTTCAGCTGAGTGGCGTGAATATGAAAGAACAAGTACCACTGTTTTATCAGCTTATGTATTACCGCCAGCTCAACAGTATTTAGATAAATTAAAAAGTAAGTTACGTACTTACGGATTAAAAAACGATCCTTTTATTATGCAATCTAATGGTGGTATTGCTACTTTACAATCGGCACGAGATAACCCTATTACGTTGGTTGAGTCGGGGCCTGTGGGCGGTATTTTAGGTGCTGCAGCTTATGGTGCTGTAATAGGCGACGGTAATATAATGGCGTTAGATATTGGTGGAACAACAGCTAAATGTTCGCTAATCCATAATGGTAAAACACGTATAACAACTGAATACGTTTTAGAAAAAACCGCTAAAAAAGCAGGTTATCCAATAAAAACACCTGTAATAGATATTGTTGAAATAGGGAATGGTGGCGGAAGCATTGCATGGATTGATGCCGCTAATAGCTTACATGTCGGCCCTCAAAGTGCGGGTTCTACACCAGGCCCTGTTGCCTATGGACGCGGTGGTACTGCGCCAACAACAACAGACGCTAACTTAATTACAGGCCGTATTAACAGCGAGAATTTTGCTGGTGGTGAAATACACCCCGATTTGAGTGCTGTAGAAGCATCTTTTCTTACCTTAGCTAATAAGCTTAATGTTGAAGCGATGGATGTTGCACATGGCGTTTTAGATATTGCCAATTCTAATATGGTAAATGCCCTTAAATTAATCTCAGTTAATCGTGGTTATGACCCACGTGACTTTTCTTTAATGGCCTTTGGTGGCGGTGGCGCTTTGCATGCTACTGCTTTAGGTCGCGAACTGAATGCTCGTAAAGTTATTATTCCTCCATTTGCGGGTGTGTTTTCTGCATGGGGAATGCTGATGATCGATTTACGCAGAGACTACATTCAAACTCACCGATTTAGCTTAAGTGAGCAAAGTAAAGCTGAGGTTATTAGTGCGTTTGATGGCGTTATTTCAAAAGCTAATTTAGATTATAAAAATGATGGAATGTCGCAAGATAAAGTTAAACATGAGTTATATGTTGATGCGCGTTATAGCGGACAAGAACACACCGTTAAAATTCATGTGCCTGATACTGAGCTTGATGAACACGATTTTATTGAAGCGCTATCAGAGAGATTTCATCAAACACATGAGCAAGAATACACATTTAGATTAAATGATTCAAAAATTGAAGTTGTAAATATTCACTTAGTTGCTTTTGGTATTTTAGATAAAGCAGAACTTGAGAAGTTACCGAAAAGTAAAACAGCGAGTGCTGATGATGCCTTAATTGGTACTCGATGGGTTGATTTTGATAATAAAACGAGGTTAACCACTTCTATTTTTGACCGTGAAAAATTAATGCCTGGAATGAAATTCAAAGGCCCTGCAATCATAGAAGAGAGCACCACAACAACGGTTGTGTTACCAGATAACCGAGTTGAGGTAGATGACTTTGGTGGATTGCATATTTATTTACGAGATTAATTAGTCGTTTTTATAAATTAACTAAATTGGTACAAAATTATGAATAAAAAAGTTGATATATTTACAATAGAAATTATAAAAAATGCCTTGGTTGCCATTGGCGAAGAAATGTTTTTATCGTTAAAGCGCAGTAGTAAAAGTCCAATTATATATGAGTCACTTGATTACGGTATTGGTGTAACAGATGCTAAAGGGCGTCTTATTTCTCAAGGTAATGGTATTCCTGGATTTATAGGCACTTTAGATGCGGGTGTAAAAAATATTATTGCAAAGTTTGATAACGATAATATTTACCCTGATGATGTATTTATATTAAATGATCCGTATGCAGGCGGCGGCACTCATTTATCTGATGTATGTATGATCCGTCCAATATTTTTCGAAAATGAGCTAGTTGCATGGACTGCTAATAAAGCACATTGGACAGAAATTGGTGGTAAAGATCCGGGAAGTTACAGTGCTGATGCGACAGAAATATACCAAGAAGGGCTCCAGTTTCCGGGTATTAAAGTATTTGAAAAAGGGATACCTAACCAAGCTTTACTTGATTTAATAGAAGTTAATGTACGCTTGCCTGAAATGACTTTAGGTGATTTACAAGCATGTGCAGCGTCATTAAAAGTTGGGGAGCAACGCTTTTTATCTGTTATGGGTAAGTATAGTAAATACGTTACTTTAACCGCCATTGATAAGTTACTAGAACATGGTGATTTAATGGTGCTAGAGAAGTTTAAAACGTTACCAAAAGGTACTTTTGAAGCACAAGATGTTATTGATGAAGACGGAATGGGCAATGGTCCATTTTTGGTAAAGGTAAAAGTAACCATTACCGATAAGTCATTTATCCTCGACTTTACGGGTTCATCTGATCAAGCACCAGGGCCAATAAATTGTACTATGGGAGTGTTAATCTCAGCTGCAAGGGAGGTATTCATGGGCATTGTTCAGCCTGATGCTCCTGCTACTGACGGCTGTTTTAGACGATTAGAAGTTATTTGTCCTGAAGGTACTTTATTAACAGCTAAGCGTCCTGCACCCGTGTCTTCATACTTTGAAGCTATGGTGTGTGCTTCAGATGTTATTCGCAAAGCGTTGGCTGATGTACTTCCGGGTGTTGTTACTGCGGGGCAATTTGGCTCTGTATGCACTATGAATTTATCAGGAAAAATGCCAGACACTGGCGAACCTTATTTATTGGTTGAACCGTTAGTTGGTGGCTGGGGTGCGGCTGTAGGTAAAGACGGTGAGTCAGGTCAATTTTGTGTTGGTAATGGCGAAACAAGCAATATACCCATCGAAATAACAGAAGCTCGTTATGGTGTATTGGTAGAGCAATATACATTTAATAGTGAGACTGCGGGAGCAGGTGAGTTTAGAGGGGGGAATGGTGTTGTACTCGATTATCGAATTTTATCTGATGGGACTGACATTTCTAGCTTTTTTGGTCGAGGTATAACGGCTCCTTGGGGAATTGACGAAGGTAAAGAGGGCTCATGTAACTATGTCCAAGTTTTTGATAGTGAAGGAAATGAAAAAGCACGCTTTAGCAGAACAAGCCGGTATCCTTTAAATAAAGGCGATTTAATTAGGTTAGTGACAGGCAATGGTGGTGGCTGGGGAAATCCTGTAAAACGCCCTAAAGAGAAAGTCCTTGCTGATATTAAAAACGGTTACATTACACACGAACAAGCCCAAGTTCTTTATCAACACGGCGTAAGCTAGCTCGTATTTTAAATTTAATTAGCCATGCAGGAAGGGTTATAGGTAAACGCATTCTTTATAAGTGTTGTTTCTATCTATGGCGCATCTCCTGCAGGTGCTATTACCTATATTTTATGAACGTGTTTACTGTTAATTGTTGTAAGCTGCTAAATAATTGGCAACTAAATAGGGTATTATCAATTTGGATTAATGTATTTAATTTCAATGTTTTATTTACTGAGAGTCAATAAATAGCTCAATGTATCTCCATCTCTTAATAAAGATATTACACATAAAAAATAACATAAATCATTACATAATTTAGCAAATAAATGGCTTATATCTAAGTCAAAAATAGTATCTCAACAACTAGGTATAAACAATAGATCCTAGTTGTAGAGATATTTATTGTTAAATAGACCCATACTTAAACGGATTGGCATAATTGAAATGACTGATGCCACCGGAGAGATAAAAATGAATAATAAAAACTCATCAGAGAAACATTCAGATTTACGCTTGGGATTAAGTGGATTAGCAACTGCGCCCATAGGCTACCTTGTTTTGCTCTTTTTACCTGTCTACCTAGAAGTTGTAGGTATTAATTTATCTTTGACAGAGCAGCAAATTGGCTGGCTAGCCTCTACTGATTCTGTGGGATTGGCACTTGCGACGTTTATTTTTTCTATATTTATTAAAAAAGTAAACTTTAGACAGGTTTTAGTCATAGGCGTAATTATTACAGTATTAGGGAACTTGCTGTCGGCTTTAGTTAATGATTTCATATTATTGTGTATAGTCCGCAGCTTAACGGGTCTAGGTGAGGGGATGATAGTTGCGGTTGGTATAAGTGCTATAGGTATGACTAAAAATCCTAATCGTTGGTTTGGGTTTTATACTGCTGCCATTGTTATGGTGCAGGCAATTGGTTTGGTACTTGTTCCTATAGTATATGAGCAGTTTTCATTACTTGGTGTTTTTATCGCCATGGCATTCTTTTACGCACTGCCATTGGGAGTTGTTAAGCTGTTACCAAGTAAAAGTGATGACTATAAGTTGTCTATAGACGCTGAGGATCTTGTACTAAAACAGCCAAGTAAATTACTTAATTTAGGATTATTAAGTTTATTGTTTTTTTACATCAGTATTGGTGGTGTGTGGACTTATATGTCGCTAATGGGTACCAGTGGTGGTTTAACTTTATCATTTGTTTCTCAGGCTTTAGCAACCGCAATGATAGCGGGTTTATTCGGTGCGCTGTTTTTTGCCTACATAGGGCACCATGGTAAAAATATAGGGCTGTTATTCATTTCGTTATTACTTATGGCTTTACCTTTATGGGGTTTAGGGGATGGTTTAACAGGAACTCGATACCTGATTGCGTTATGTGTATTTAGTTTTTTTTGGAGTATTGCTGGCGCACGTTTATTTGCTGTTATTTCTGATGTTGATCGCTCAGGAAAGTATATAAGTTCAGCTCAAACCGTCGTGGGTTTTGGTTATATTATTGGGCCTATTTGTGCCTCTACCCTTGTAAAGGGTAACGGCTATACTGAAGTGATAACGATGGGAACAGTTTTACTAGGTTTATGTTTTGTTTCAATATTGCCGTTAGCTCGATTTAAAGTAAATACAGTAATTTAATATCGTTTTATAGAATCGATAGAAATTTGGTTATTTAGGTACTCTTGCTTTTCTGCTTTTTGATAAATTTTCTCAAGTATCTCTCTACCTTGCGTTATTTGCCCAAAAGCAGCAAAACCTAAACCATCGTTATAGCGTTTACCGCCATAATTAAGTTCTGGCTGATCGTTAATACAAATAAAGAAACTACCATCGGCGGTTCCTGGTTCAAACCTTGCCATTGATATAGTGCCATCTAGGTGCTTTATACCTGTTTCTCTTGTTGATTCATGCACAATACCGGCAAGTAATTTAGGATGTTCAGGAGGGAGACCTGCTTGAATTACATTTATTTTTGCATTTGCATCTTCAGCTTGGCCTGCATTTTCATCTGTTACGATTCTAAAAATACTACTGCCGTCGAATAAGTTATTATCAACATACTTAAGGAAGTTTTTAACAGTAATTGGGGCTTTATCTAAAAATAACTCAAGTGTGATATTACCCAGCGAAGTCTCTATTAAAACATGGGGAGTTTTATTCATAATTCCTACTAACATTAATTTTTTAGAAAGATTAATGTTTTATTATGATGTATGTCTGCCGAATATAATTTAGTATTTAAAGCTAAAACCCCATAATCTTTTTATTTTAGGGTAGATAAACTACTTACACGGGAACTAACATGGTTAGAAAAAGCATTAAATTAGACAGACTAAATCGTCGTATTTTAACCGAACTACAAAATAACGCGCGTATTAGTAATAATGAATTATCTACAATTATAGGGTTATCGCCAAGTGCTTGTTTACAAAGAGTGAAAGCATTAGAGGATAGTGGATATATTATTGGCTATGCAATGGTCGCTAATGTCGATAAGTTATGTGTAAACGTAAAAGCATATGCCCACTTTACATTAAAAAGTAATACTTACGAGCATTGTGGTGTTTTTGAAAAAGGCATTAAAAAATATAGTGAAGTGGTTGATTGTATGAAGGTTAATGGCAGTATAGATTATATAGCCTTTATGATGGCATCAAGTATTGAAGACTTTAATAGTGTGTGTAATGAAATTATGAAAGACACTTTAGGGGTAGAAAAAATAACAAGTCACTTTGTGTTAGAAACGGCAAAATGGTTTGGAGGCTATCCACTTGAATCATTAGAGTGGAAAGTGCAAGACGAATAACAAACTAACTTAGATAGGCTCTAAGTGGATTATTAAATCTGCTTGTGCAAATCTAGCGCAGAAAAGATAAACCGACTTTCTATTATATTTATAAATGCATAGCTGCTTGTCTATTAATAAAAGCGTTATAAACCATATTAATGGCAATGCCAGTGCGTTAACTAAGTTATACTCGTTTTTCATCACCTCACCTATTGAGTATTCGTGGATATCAAAGGCACTTGTATTGCATCAACTATTGATGAGCATGGCCCTGTTTATGTATATCAAACAAAAAAAAATCTTATTCTCAGCTTTGACGGAAAAATTTATCAAAGCTGTATTAAATTAAATAATATTAACGGGTTAAGCTTAGCTTATACGCAAGCTATGATGGCTGCGCTTTTTTTTATTCCGCACTTAAAAACCGCGATGATAATGGGACTTGGGGCGGGCTCTATAGCAAAAAGTCTTTATCATGCGTTTCCCGCACTGACTATACATACCGTTGAATACCGAAAAGCCGTTGCTGATATGGCTATAAAATATTTTGAAGTTCCTGTGTCAGAACGTTTGTTTATTCACATTGATGATGCGGCAAACTACATGAAAAACACGCAGATAAAAACGGACGTTATTTTTTCTGATTTATATAGCTCAGAAGGGATGGAATCAGATCAGGTGCAATCATCTTACTTACGCGATTGTAAAAATGCGCTCACTTTTGATGGTGTTTTAGTACTTAATATTTGCCATACCAAAGTTGGGCAGAGGGAAGCGTTTGATCAACTTCTTGAGAAAGAATTTGCAGGAAAGATTCTTAGTTTTATTATTGAAGGCGGTAATAAAATTGTTTTTGCTTTTAACAATACAATGCCTGCACTTAGTGAAGATGAATTACTTGCTAAGGCTCACGCGTTACAAAAATTAATAAACGTACCAATGACGCGCTATGCCGGGCTTTTATTTAATTAAAATGGTTAGTTTGATTTACTGGTAAATGACGAGTTTGAATCCATCCATCTATCTGTTGTTCATTTAAACGTGGTTAAACTAATCATACTCTGAATAAAAATAATAAAGTACGTACCCGTACGGAAACACTCATACATGGATTACTGTAAAAATATAATCGCTAAATTTATAAGCGCGATGCAAAAGCGACCTGGATTGTTGGCTGTGTTGGCATTTTTGTCGGGCGTTGCTAGCTTTGCACTTGTAGATAGAAAAGAGTCTTTTTCGCAAGTTATTGCGATATTTTTGCTTATTAGTTGGTTGTGGCTAATTATTGATAATTGGTTACGTGACAAAGTAGAAGAAAAGTTTGGTGTGGCTGTATCTCCTAATGTAATGCGTTTTGCTCTGCAAATGGTGCAACAAGAAAGTCTATTTTTTGCTTTGCCGTTTTTTTTAGCGGTTACACAGTGGGATCATCCTCAAGCAATTTTTACTTCCCTCATTGTTTTGTGTGCGGTTATATCGGTTATAGACCCCTTTTATTACAAAAAACTTGCTAGAAACCGTACGTTATTTAGTGTGTTTCATAACTTTGCTTTATTCGTTGTTTTGCTTGTTACTTTACCTATTTTGTTAAACCTTACAACAAGCCAAAGTTTAGCCGCAGCTCTTGTAACGGCTGTAGTGGTTACTCTACCGAGTTTAAACAATTTAATGCCTAATGCACGCTGGTGGCGTTTTCCTATTCTTGTATTGATTTTATGTGCTTTGAGCACTGCTGTGTGGCAATTAAGGAGCTATGTGCCTCCTGCTGCGCTGCGATTAACCGATATTACGTTAGCTCATGAAGTTGATTTACAGCATAAAAAGCCAGTAGGGAGTATTAAACAGTTAGACTCTTATACACTGCACCATCAAGGTTTATATAGTTGGACCGCTGTTAAAGCACCAAGAGGCTTAAACGAAAAAATATTTTATGTGTGGCTTCATAATAAAAAAGAAGTTGATCGGATCACGTTAAATATAAACGGTGGGAGAGAGCTAGGTTATAGAGCATGGACACACAAAGTAAACTTTCCTAAAGACTCTGTTGGTAAGTGGCAAGTAAAAGTAGTCACCGAATCAGGTCAGTTAATAGGTTTAACGAAATTTACTGTTACACCTTAATTAACTTAGCTGGCTGTATTTTAAACACATAGCTGATATAGTTTTTGTATTCCAAACTAATGGACATAGTTAATGAGTATTGCTTTTGAGATTTTTATTTGGCTAATTGTTGAAACTGGTTTGAGTTTTTTATTTTACTCGACCGGTTGGCTGCTATTAAAAGTGGTAACGTTGGGGCAGTATAAAAGCGAGTTTAAGGATTTTTCATCTTATAAAGCGAGTAAAGCTAGAAGAGTCGACTTAATCTTCTTACTCGGTTTTTGTTTTTATGTTGCACTCATTGCCGTTATGGCTTATTTAAATCACTAAACTGGCCAACAAATTAGGTTAATAATTTTAAGAATAATAAGCAGCTTAATGAGTTATTGCTGCTTATAGTTTTCCCCTTTACCGCACTTTTTTACACTTCCTACTTATACTTTTCCTTTTTTTTGCAATAGGGAACACCTCACCATTAGTACTATAACTATCATTTTAACTATTAAATTAAGTACCTGCTAGAGGATTGCTCGGTGCGTATATAGCTTTGGTTTGTTGGTTGAAATCCGAGCTAATTGCAACTTGTAGTTTATGGGTAATACTTAGTAAATACTTCAAATCTAATAAATAAAACAATAAATGTGCATCCATTTATTGCGCTAATACGTTTTATAACAATACTATGCGCCACTTTTCACCATTTATGATGGTTTTGGACTTAATAAATGACTCACTATTTAAAATATGTATTTGTTATTACGACTCTAGCGGGAGTAAATACAGCTTACGCACAAGCAAAAACACAAGAGCACTATCAAGAGCTTGAAGTGGGCGTAGGCGGAAATATTAAGCATACCAATACTGACGTAAATTACAAAAATAAAGAGTTTGATTTACATATTCACCCATTATGGGAAAGCCGATATGTAACCGAAGGTCGAGATAACCTTGCCGGTAATGGTATTGCATCAATTGCAACTGAGTTTAATTATAAAAACTTTGCGGTGATCCCTTGGGCGGCAAAAGGTATTAGTAGTGATTATTCAGAGCTTAATTTAAATGCTATTTATACCGCTCACTTATCTGAGCGGATAGAGATGTATGTAGGTTATAACTATATTAAAGCTCGTGAAGAAGGCATTGATGCTCACGATAATGAGCTAAGCCTCGACTTTGCGTATCTCTATGCAGACGATATTCAGTTATTAAGTAGTGTTTATCATTCATTTGATGCCAGCGGTACATTTTTGGAACTGGCAGTAAAAAAATATTTTTATATTAACGATTTACTATCAGTAGATATTCAATCAGGCGCGGGGTTTAATGCGGGGTATGTTAGTGATGGGCACAACGGAATTAACAACGTAAAGTTTACTGCAAACTTGTCGTATCAGCTTTTTAATCAGTTAACCTTATACACATATACAAGCTATAGCATTGCCATTAATAAAGATGAAAAACGCTTTGCAGGTGACGAGACACTTCGAAATATATTTTGGGGTGGTGTAGGGCTAAGTTATCAATACTAATCGTAACGGTTTAAATTAATTAGGTGCAGTAAATTTACTGCACCTAATACCAATCCGCAATAATACTTAATCATTTTGCGGGGCTAAACGTGTCGCTACCTGTGTTAAAAAACTTTTATTTACGACTGCATGGATGCAGAAGGTAGAGCAATGCAGGAGCAATTGCCGAGAACAACCAAATAGCAAATTTTTTGCCTAGCTATCAACACGTTTTTCTACACTCAAAATAGATCACTTAATTAAGCGAATTGGTATAATACAAAACCCACAACTCTTAAAACTACTTATGCTGCTTATTTTGATGTTCGTGGCTGTCATTGCTGTTATTCGTTTTACTTTCTTTGTTATCAACTTTTTGAATGGGTTGATTACGAACACACATTAAGTCATCAGCCATATATTGGCAGCTTCCTATATATAAGTCGTTATGCCCACCCTGATACTGACACGATTGTGACTTTTGCTTTTCAAAGCATACTTTCACTGCTATTTGATTAAGTGGCTGAGAATGTGCTGCCGCATAACCACTTAAAAGTAATAATGAAGGAGCAAGTAAAACAAACAGTGACTTATATTTAATAGTCATAATTTTCTCAATGCTTTGGTGGTGGTTTATTACCCGGTGGCGGGCCACCTGCTGCTCTTACAGACTCACCATGAAGGCAGCCAATAAACAAATTTTCGCTCGGGCTGGCAGCATGATAATGATAGCCTCTGGTTTCATCTGTTATACCACGGCATTCGTCGAGTGACTCTTCATTGCCTTGTGCATCTTTCATTGCGTAAATACCGTAACCGTCAACGGCATAACCTATTAAAGGGGCGTGTCCGTCAGTACTTGGAGCTGAATTGGTACATCCTGTTGTTGAATGATAGTGATAACCTTGGTGCAGGTTAATATGCCCACCGCAGTCGTCAAATGCTGCAATTGTATAACTGCCTAAAATAGCATTTATAGGTGCAGGGCCTGAAAGTTCAGTACCATCAAGCGCTAAGCCCACGGTATGTAATCGGCTGGATTTTTTACTCACTATTGGTGTAGTCGGAATTAAATACGTAAGCGAAAAGTTATCTTCTAAATAGGATAGCTCGCATTCAATACAATTTTGTTTGTATTGTTCTTCTACATCTGGGCGTGCAGCACCTGAGCAAGATTCTTTTGTTGCTGTATAACGAACTTTATTTGTTTTTGCGTCATACAACACCCATTTTTCATCGCCGTAGTATTCATCTAGCTTAAGAATAAAGTCGCCAGTTAAGTCGACTAGCTCTCCTTTACCTTGTTTATCAAACCAAGTACCTGATACATCAGCTCCGTCTGTTGTGCTGCGAGGGCAAAATGGGCCAGGCTCTCTGCCTGCGGGTGCACCTGATGTAGTAAACTCATAACAGGTTGTTTTAGTACCTTGCTGGGTTTCACAATCAACAATTTTAGGCTCTGTAATCAAAGCCCCTTGTTTGAACATAGATAGCTTTATTGATTGATTCGCTTTTTGCGGCTCACTAAGTGGGCTACTGACTTGCTCGGTTTTTTTGTTAGTAGATGAGTCGTTGCAGCCACTTAGAGTTAAAGCTGTTGCGGTAACAATGATTGCACATGCGCTATAATTTTTTAAGCCCATTACTTGTATCCTTTTCGGTATAGGTTTTGGCGTACTATACTGTGGCATATTACTGGCCAAACGTGTAAAAAGTATGGAAAACGAGTGAATTTAACACACGATAAAGTATGTTTAACGGCGCGGTTGTTGCTAAATTTCAGTTTTAAATTTAATTATTATTATGCTTTGAATCAATAAACAATGCGTATGTGTGATACACAATAACTAAAAATGTTAGTGTTTAGCTATCGTTCAAATACAGTTGAGAATTACATATGAAGTTTTTAGTATTTTTAGGCACAGTACGCGATAGCACTCCACCAAAACCAGCTCGCTTAGGCTTAAGGGTTTCTAGGGCTTGTATAGAATGCTTAACAGAGCATTTTGGCGATCATGAGTTTGAGCTAATTGATGCGTTGGATTTTCCTAGAGAAAACGTATTTAAACCACACTTTGCATACGCTAAAAGTAATGCACCTACAGAGCTCACTCTATTAGCTGATAAAATTAAAGCCGCAGATGGTTATATAATGATTAGCCCTGAGTACAATCACAGCATGAGTCCAGCCCTCGCTGACTTACTTAATCATTTTGGTAGCTCATTATTTTCGTATAAACCAAGTGCAATAGTAACTTACTCAGCAGGACAGTGGGGTGGCGTAAGAGCGGCCATTAGTATGCGCACATTTTTATCTGAACTTGGCTGTTTGCCGGTATCGGCGATGATCCACGTGCCAAAAGCGCAAGATGTGTTTAGTGAGGATGGCAAACCTGTTGCAGGAGAGAGTCAATCATCGTGGTTTAATTATTTCTCACGTACGTTTGGCCAACTAATATGGTGGGCGCAGGCTGCTAAAGAGCATACCGAGGTGGTTGACCCGCAAAGTTTGCTAAAAAGCTTTAAAACAGATCCTTTTCAGCGAAATGCGCCTTAATACCCGCTAACTAATTGTTTGGATTGATTATAGAAACATGGCTGCATATAGTGGTATCATTAACGCTACATATTTTTAATAATGCATAATACCAATTCGCAATAATAGTTAATCAATTTAAGAGATTAAATCGCTAACGGCATTAAAAATTTTTGATATAGAACAACTAAATAACGAAATTTTTGCTTTGTTATCAACACGGTTTTCTTGCCTCAAAATAGATCACTTAATTATGCGAATTGGTGTAAGAAACAAGGAAATTGTGTCTTGAAATATCTAGCCTTACTAAGTGTGCTAACGCTTAGTGCATGTAGTTCTGTTCCCCATAAAATTGAAATGAGCCAAAGTACGGCTGCAAATATGAACCTTATCGCTTTAACTGAGCAAAGTGCACCAAAGGGTGTTGCTGGCACTTACCAGTTTCATATTAAAGCGGCGGGAGCTCAGGGGAGTTGGTTGTATTTAAATACAGAAACTGATTATCGCGACAGGCGTTCAATTACGGTATCAATACAGCCTAATGTGGTAGCAGAGCTTCAAAGTAAATACGGACAACCAGCAGACACCTTTTTTATTGATAAAACAATAGAAGTAACAGGCGAAGCTAAACGAGTAACTATCGATTTTATGAGCCGTGGTAGAGTCACAAATAAATATTATTATCAAACGCACATAGCTGTGTCATCAATTAAGCAGCTTCGTGTTATTGAAAGTTAGCAAAAAGCAATGCACTGTATTTATATACAGTGCATTGTAAAAGCTTACTTTGAGCTTTAACGTTTACACTTAAATTTACTGTTCTGGCGCTACTTTAGCGCTGTTTTATTCAACGATTTCAAAACTCTTATTTAACCTATTGTAATCTCATTACATAAAACTAATAATTGGTTAGTTTTATAAGTTTGAGTACCTGTATTGAAAGCCAAAGAAATCCGCAACTTTTATATCAACGAAGAGCAATCTGTTTATTTGCTTTCGCACCGCGATGCTAAAAAACACCGCCAGTGGCTTAATATTTGTATTAAGCAGTTAACACTGCTGGGCTACAAAAACGTTGAAATGATTGGTTCAGGAGCTTTTGGTTTTGTGTTTGCAGGTGATGACGATAACGGCTTACCTTGGGTATTTAAGTTTTCGCGTATTACGCTTGCCCAAAGTGTACGTGACCGCCTAGAAGACGAAGCGTATATGCTTTCGCAAATTAATAACCCCTTAGTGCCTACCTTTTATGCGTTTGAGCGAATTAAAAAACAAGGGATTTTAATGATGGCGCGCGCCATTGGAGAGGATCTGGAAAAAGTATCGCTTAAAACAGGGCGCTTTAGTGCCGCGCAAATAATGACGCTAGCTGTTAGGTTACGTAATGTGTTGGTTGATTTACGTAGCCATAAAAATGGCGTTAGCCCACAACCTATAGTGCATGGCGATATAAAGCCTTCAAACCTTGTATGGGATGCAAACACTGATGCGCTGTCGTTAGTGGATTGGGGAAGCTCTGTGTATGCACAGCTCGATAGCGATGGTAACCCTGTTGCGAGTAACTTTATGGATTTAATGTCGGGCGATTTAAGTACAACTAATGCGCGTATGGGCGATGTGTACTTTATTGGTGAAGCACAAATGTCGGGGGAGCAGTCATCCCCACGATTTGACGAACAAGGTGTAGCCGCTACGTTGTATGCGCTAGCGTCGGCGCAGTCGTGTCGCTTTGGTGCGCAAGCCATCCCTGCAAGCAGCTTAGGGCTCCCAAAAGAACTGGCTAAAGTGATTGATGGTATGCTCTCTAAAAGTAAGGCACAACGTGATGGTGCCGGTGATTACTTTATGCGTAATATTACAACTATGGCTAAAGCGTATTTACCTGAGCTTGATAAAAAACAAAAAAAAGCAGACATTCCTTTTTGGTATGGCAAGGCCGAGCAGCCCGACACGGTGGTATATAGTTCACGAAAACAGTTTTTACGCCAGGCCGATCATAATCAGCAATTACTTGATATAAACGATGCTCAACTTGACCGTTATTATAAAGAGTTTTTGTTTGATACCGGCGATACCGAAAAAGCATTTTTAGCATCAATAAGCCGATTAGCTAAGTACCCTGTTGTTGGTGGGCTTAGTTTTCATTGGAAGGATGAGTCGATGTTTGTTGAATCGTCTTTAATTATGCATGACGAATCATTGGGTGATGCCTTTAGTGATGCGATTAATAACACGGTGATGCTTGCGCAAGCGATTAATCAAAAAGGGTTATTTAAATGTTGTTTGTTTGATGCCCGTAAAACCATTCAATTAGAGCGAGATGGCACGGGTGCATTTAAGTTTGATAGCCTACCAGAGCTTGAATACGAAGTTGTAAGCATGAAAGCAAACGACATAACCCGCCCGCATTCATACTTTGAAGACGGTAAAGACCCTGATGAGCAACTACAGCTACCTAAAAAAGTTATTAAGTGCGTATTTGAGCTTAACCAAATTCATCATACGGGGTGTATTATTTTTGAAGCACTGCCCGACAGAATGAAGATTCACCATTACTACCGCTTACTCGATTCGAGTAAAGAGGTTGAGTTTAAACGTTTGCTAAATAAACTAATGCAATACGCGGTAAATATTACGGACGTTGGTGTTGCGGGCTTTATGAAACTCCCATATAAAAACACCCGTGAGTTTAGTTTATGTGAGCAGCAAGAAGAGCATTACTTTCCTAAAAACCCCAAGCTTGTACCTTTATAGAAAGAGCCCTTCACTAAAGAGTATTAAATAAGAAGTAAAATATAAAAAAGAGCACAAATTGGTTTAACTTGTACTCTTTGCAACTTAATTATTTAGGTAAGTATTACTAATTATTAAACAC
Organism: Pseudoalteromonas sp. SA25; assembly: GCF_011378705.1. Lineage (NCBI taxonomy): Bacteria > Pseudomonadati > Pseudomonadota > Gammaproteobacteria > Alteromonadales > Pseudoalteromonadaceae > Pseudoalteromonas > Pseudoalteromonas sp. SA25. Next base: position 27,863 of record NZ_WTKV01000013.1, read on the forward strand.
CTTACTAAAGGGCGATGTTGGTGATAGCTCAAATTGATGAGTTAGCTTTTGCGTTTTATTAGTCGCTGTTATTTGATAATGCTGCTTGTGCTCATTGTTACTAAATAGCTTAACGTTAAAGTTAACTTTGGTTAATTTACTGGGCAAAGAGTAGCGCCCAGTAATGGTTACTTGGTCTATATTGTCGCTTTTATGTGTATGCGACGCTTCTGGGTTTAGTAAAAGTCCGTCAATAGTAAATTTATACTGATGATCTGCTAAATAAACGTTCTTTTTAACTCGCTTACTTATTTGTTTTTTATGAGCATTAAACTCAACTATTGATACTTTGCCATCCTTATCTTCATCAACCCCTTTAAAAGCCGACATAGGGATTGAAAGCACAATAAACACGTTATTATCAACAAAATTCAGCGTACCGTGATCTGCAACCATTAAATGCGCGTTTGCTAAATTTGGCATAATCAACAAACCCAAAGTAGTCATACTCAGTAGACCTCTTTTTATATAAGGCATAGCTTACTCCTAACTAAACTTCGCCTTTAACACAGCGTTGAAAAAACGGGTAAGTGTCTGTTGCGTAGTAGTGGTATATCCCATCAGGAAACTCAGGCGTTACACCAACGCGGCCATTACATTCATCTAAATCACCCGAGCCTGCTACGTATTCCCAATCTTGTGCAAATGTACCTAATGGGTATATATCGGTAGAAGGGCGGTTTGCGCTTACGGTTGTTATGTGTTGGTAGCTACCGGTCATTGCGGTTAGGGCTGAAGTTGCATCACTTGAGTCTGAATAGCCGTAACGTGCATATATAGGAAAGCCATCTGCTGCCCAGCCTATTAGAGTCATAGTGGTGCTATTGCCACCTCGCATTGCTACAAAGCCTTCTGGCATACCATGATAGTGATATGTGCCATCGGGTTGTACATGTGCATTGTTGTCGTCTGTTCCAAAACTAAACGTGTCTTGGCTTAGGGCTTCTATATTCCAGTTGCCGCTGTTGTCGCCTAAATCGCAATCGGTGCCAGAATCATCACAACTTCCGCCTGTGCCTGCGTCTATTTTAATGCCATTAAGTACAACGCCTATCATTCCACGAGGACCACCAAGCATAGTTGCTTGTGTTGTTTCTATAGGCTCAAGTGTGTAGCTTTCATTTACTGATTGTTCAGAAATAGTATTTGGGTTATCAGCATTAGGGAATGTACCTACTTCGTGATCGGGTATGCCATTAGCTGCTAAGTCGCGTGTAGTTCCTGTGCATGACCAATCTGCAGCGCTGGTGGCTTGTACTGACTCTGACTCGTTATATTCACTGTAGCTATATTCACAAAGTACACTTTGGGTTGAACTGCTGGTACCTGTTCCATTATCTGTGGTGGTTTGTGATGAGCTTTCTGTAGTTTCTGAGCTATCAGCTATGCCTTCTCCACCTCCACATGCAACTAACGATGAAACAATTAAAGCAAGAGAAGTGAGCTTTAAAGCATTTATCCTATTTCGATTTTTATTATTAAGTGCGTATTGTTTCATTGCTGCCTACCTGATCAATTAAGTTACTCAAACAATAATCAGCAATTGTGCAAATAGTGTGTAAACAATGATGACAAATTAGCAATTATGTAAATAGGCGGAGTATTAAAGCTAAGTTGAGATTTAACTTTATGAGATTGTGTTTTATTTTAAAATTTCAAAAAGTTAAACTAATGCCAAAATAGCTAACATAAAAGGCTACCTTAATGGCTAAAACAAAACCTGTAGTGACGTTACAAAGTCACGGTATTTACTCTAAGTGGGATAGTGAAAGTAAAGCGTTGCCACAAATAGAGCAATTTACAACAAATGTAATAGCTGAGGTCGATATTGAGTTTGGCTTAATCGTAAATATTAAAAAAGGTAAAGGCGAAAAGCTTCATTATTGTATTTACCATCCTGATATTCCAGGTAGTGACGGTGATGTAATGGACCCTTTTGAAGGCGATGTATACGTTAAAAACAGTGATTGGAACTTTTATTTAGGCGATACGCTTTGGTTGCCAATAGAAAATAAATTGGGTGATTGGCGTATGACGATTGAACTAAATGGAAAAATCATTGCTGATAAAACTTTTAATGTGGCATTAGAGGCAGAGCGCACCGAAACAGATTTTTGGAAAAACCGAGGGTACTAATTGTTATCTATTAGCTATGTAACGCGGATATAATTGAAGTTAATGAGGAAATAGTTGAAGAGCTATTTATAAACAGCCCTTCAACCTTAAATTAGCGTGTTTAGTTACCCCAAGGGTTACTAGAATTAGAACGCTGTTTACGATCGCGAGCACGTTGCTTAGATTCTTTTTTCTCTATAATACGTTTAGCATCAACAAAACTAAGTTCACACGGTTCACCTGGTTTATGATCAGCTGGGATAACACGATCTCGTGGCGGCAATTCGTATTGCACATCATCAGGCTTAGGTAAGTTTTTAAGACGATAAAGGTAAAAGTTATCTACTTTTTCTTGTGCCCATTGTGTTTTACGTAAAAATTTAACCGCAGACTTAACATCAGGATTGTTTTTAAAGCAGTTAAGTTGTAAATAAGCGTGTAGGAGTTCCCACCCGTATTGTTCAACCAGCTCTTCAACCACTTGTTCTAATTTTACGCCTTGCAGTGGGTTATTACTGAAAAGTTCTTGGTTGCTCATAGGTGTTGCCTCATTATTAAAATACAAATTGCATTATAAATTTAATAACGAGGCTTTAACAGAGTAAATAGCTTAACTTTGGCAATTAACTACAACACGACCACGAATTTTACCTTCCATAAGTTGCTCTGCGTTATCGATTACGTGTTCGAGTGATATTTCTGTCGAAATTTTATCTAAATAATCAGCACTTACTAATTTAGCTAAACGAGCCCATGCTTCAATTCTGTCGGCTTTAGGACGCATTACGCTATCAATCCCTATAAGAGATACACCACGTAATATAAAGGGTGCCACCGATGCTGGTAAATCCATACCTTGCGCAAGTCCGCAGGCGGTTACTACACCCCCATACTTTAATGATGCACAAATATTGGCAAGTGTATGGCTACCTACTGAATCTATTGCCGCTGCAAATCGCTCTTTTTGCAAAGGCTTACCCGGGTTTGAAAGCTCATTTCGGTCAATTATTTGTGAAGCGCCTAACTCTTTTAAATACTCACTTTGATCTAATCGACCCGTAGCTGCTGTTACGTTGTAGCCAAGCTGGTTTAATAAATAAATAGCAAAGCTGCCTACGCCACCATTGGCACCTGTTACCAGTATTTCACCAGACTCGGGGGTTATTCCTTGTTTTTCAAGAGCTATAACACTTAGCATAGCGGTATAACCGGCTGTACCTATTTGCATCGCTTGTTTTGGAGAGATACTAGTAGGTAAGGGGATTAGCCAATCGCTATTAAGTGCCGCTTTTTGAGCAAGCCCGCCCCAATGTTTTTCACCTACACCAAAGCCATTTAATATTACGTTATCGCCGTTTTTAAATTCATCGCTGGTGGAATTTGTAACCGTACCCACTAAATCAATACCTGGCACCATAGGAAAACTGCGTACAACGGGGCCTTTGCCAGTAATTGCTAAACCATCTTTATAGTTAAGTGTGCTGTATAGCACGTCGATAGATACGTTTTCGTTTGGTAAATCACTATTTTCGATAGTTGATAATGAAGCGCTATAGTTATTATCTTCTTTATTAATAACAATGGCTTTAATTGGGTTACTCATAGGATATCCTTTTAGACCGATCGTCTTTTAATTGGTAAATAAAAACGCATTAGGTTAATAATGCGCGTAAAAACATTTCTGTATACAAAGTAAGTGGAGTATTTGATTTTGTGAGCTTGGCGCGCATAACAGCACCTTCCCAACCAATCCAAAAGTACTCACTCATCAATTTTGTATTTACATGGCTTGCAATAGTGCCTTGTTGCTTAGCTTGATTTAAGCAAACCTCTACATGGTTTTGCCAAGCGGTGTAGCTTTGCATTAATCTGGTTTTAAACTCTTCACTTAAATGGTTAAGCTCTTGATTTAAGTTACCGACTAAGCAGCCTCGTTTGTAATCGTATTTTTTCATCCCTTTAATTGCGCTTTGAGTAAAATTAACGATTCGCTCAAGTGGGGGAACATCTTCTTGCTGTAGGTAATGGGTAAGTTTGGCAATAAAATAACTGTCGTATGCATCAACTAACGCAATACCGTAGGCTTCTTTACTTTTAAAGTAATGATAAAAAGAGCCTTTAGGTACAGCTGCTTTTTTTAAAATAGTATCGAGCCCCGTGGCGCTAAAACCAAATTCAGTTAGGGTTTCTAGGCCCGTGCGAATAAGTAACGCTTTTGTATCGGCGTTTTCTCTGGCTATTTTAGGTGGGCGACCACGGCGTATTGGTGTTGATGTATTTTTGTTCATGAACTCATATTAGACCGATCGACTTTAAATAATCAAGTATAAATTTAAATTGTTTAAAAATAGTTCAAATTTAGGGGCGGGCTACTAATTTAAGATTAATGAAATAAAAGTGTCACGATTACATTTTTGTTTGGAACTTAGTCAATATTAGTCGGTCACAATTAAAGCACACAAGTGCTTTTTAGCGATTATTAAATCGCCAATTTGTTATTACGAACCGGTCAAATTACATGTTGTATGACCACTTACTTTTTTAAATGTTAATTCATTTTTGCATCAGCAGCTTAGTTAAAGTCAAACAATTTAATTGCTTTTACAATTTGAATTTTACATTTTTATTAACTATTCATTAAATGTAGATTTCACTAATGCTACACAATATATAAATAAAAAGGTGAGGATATTACCGATGAAGAGACAGAAAAGAGATCGTTTAGAAAGAGCTCATTCTCAAGGTTTTAAAGCAGGTTTAGCAGGTCGCTCAAAAGAGCTATGCCCTTATCAACAAGTAGATCCAAAATCAGAGTGGTTAGGAGGTTGGCGTGAAGCGATTGAAAACCGCAACATGTACAAAACCTAAAATCAATAATCGAATTTAAGCAAAAAGGCCTCCACATTGGAGGCCTTTTTGTTTGTGCATTTAAAAATTAAAACGCACTAGTGTCTTGGAATAAGCCCACTTTTAAATCTTTTGCTTCGTAGATTACTCGGCCATCTACTTCTACAGTGCCATCAGCAACGCCCATAAACAATTTACGTTTAATTACGCGTTTCATTACAAGACGGTAAGTTACTTTTTTATTAGTTGGTAAAATTTGGCCAGTAAATTTAACTTCACCCACACCTAGCGCACGACCAAGACCAGGGCCACCAGACCAACCTAAGTAAAAGCCAACTAGTTGCCACATAGCATCTAATCCTAAACAACCTGGCATTACTGGGTCGCCTTTAAAATGGCAATCGAAAAACCACAGGCTAGGGTCAATATCAAGCTCAGCAACAATTTCGCCTTTACCATGAATTCCGCCATCAGCAGTAATAGAGGTAATGCGGTCCATCATTAACATGTTGTCACTTGGTAAACGGCAGTTGCCTTCACCAAACATTTCACCTTGACCACACAGGATCAAATCTTCTTTTGTATAGCTATTTTTAGGTTCCATAACACTTATCTTCGCTTAGAAATTGCCAAGTACTTTAGCGTACACTTGTACGCTAAACAACTCGGAGCAGTTAAAAAATCAAAATATTGCATATTAAATCATCAATCAATCAGCGCGATTGGTTTTTGCACTATAAAACCGCGCAATTACAATCAGAAATCATTATAATTAACGCTGTCTTATAACCAGTCTAAAGGAAGTTTATGATCCTTTTTGTTAACTCACTAACTGTGATTGATTTTTCTTACTTATGTAACAAACGCGGCGCCGTTGGCGAGAGCTGGATTGTTGATTTAACTTTGCACGGTAAACTTAACGAAGAGTCTATGGTTTTAGACTTTGGTTTAGTTAAAAAGCAAATTAAAGGCATTATAGATGAGTGTATTGATCACCGTTTAGCAATTCCTACGGGCCTTAATGGCACTGTATCTGAATTTGACGAGCATAAAACACTCGATTGCACATTTGGTGAAAACAACCACTTAGCTATGAGCGCTCCTCATCAAGCTTATTGCATGATTAACGCAGACGAAGTAACGGTTGAATCGGTTACTGAATTTTTAATTGCGACTATTTTACCGAAGCTACCAGATAACATTGAAAAAATTGAGCTGTCTCTTAAGCCTGAGCACAGCCAAAGCTTTTACTATCATTACAGCCATGGCCTTAAAAAGCATGACGGTAATTGCCAACGTATTATTCATGGGCATCGTTCTCAAATTGGTATTAGCCTAGATGGCATCTCTATGCCGCGCTTGCAAAAAGAATGGTCTCAAAAGTGGGAAGATATTTACTTAGCTACCAGTGAAGATCAAATTAACGCACCTGATTTAAAACACATAACAGCCAAAGCGGGTGATGTATGTTTTGCTTATACATCGGCACAAGGCTATTTTGAAATGGCGATTAGCGAATCCCGTTGCGACATTTTACCAGTAGACACCACTGTTGAATGTATTGCTGAACATGTAGCTGGCCAAATTAAAGCTCAATATCCAGAAAAAGCAGTGAAAGTGACTGCTTATGAAGGTGTTGGAAAAGGATCGATTAGTTATGTTTAAAACACTTTTAGCAACAGCGCTTGTTGCCTCTGCTAGCTTTAGTGCTATGGCGCTTGAGTTAAAAGGGTATTTAACACAAGGCGGTTTAGTTACTGGAAAGCTAGAAAACGCTAATTCAGTAAGCTTAGATGGCAAAAGCTTAAAACTTTCGCCAAATGGTGACTTTGTATTTGGTTTTGGGCGTGACGCTGAAACGACTCATACTTTAAAATGGGTAGATAACACGGGTAAATCGCATTCTCAGCCGCTAGCCATAACTAAGCGTGAATATGAAATTGATAAAATTACCGGCGTGGCTAAGAAGTATGTTTCACCGGCAAAAGAAGTCAGTGCACGTATAAGCCGCGAAGCAGTTGCTGTTCGTAAAGCGAGAGAAGTAGACTCTGATTTACTGTACTTTTTAGATCCTGTGTTAAAGCCTGCAGAAGGGCGTATATCGGGTGTTTATGGTAGTCAGCGCTATTTTAATGGCGAACCTCGTCGTCCGCACTTTGGCTTAGATATTGCGAATAAAACAGGCTCACCTGTTTACGCGCCTATTAGTGGCACAGTGGTTTTTGCTGAACCTGATTTATACTACTCAGGCGGTACATTAATTATTGACCATGGACATGGTATTACCTCAACTTACATTCATTTGAGTAAGCTTGATGTAAAAGTAGGTGACACAATAACGCAAGGCAACAAAGTAGCTGAAATTGGTGCAACAGGGCGTGTAACGGGTCCTCACCTAGATTGGCGTTTTAACTGGAAAGGCGAGCGCCTAGATCCAGCATTACTAATGCAAGATACATTAGCAAACAAAAAGTAGAGATTATGACTGACGTAAATCGCGATGAAATAATTGCTCAACGCATTGAAGATTCAACCACATCGGTAACTAAAACAGTGTTTCCAGGGCGTACTAATCACCATAATACATTATTTGGTGGTGATGCACTGGCGTGGATGGATGAAGTGGCATTTATAGCCGCTACTCGTTTTTGTCGTAAACCTTTGGTAACTATATCTTCAGATAGAGTTGATTTTAAAGAAGCGATACCAGCCGGTACTTTTGCAGAGTTAATAGCTAAAGTAGTCCATGTAGGTAACACCAGCTTAAAAGTTGATGTAGATATACTATTAGAAACGATGCATAGAGACGATAAGCACTCTGCTATTAGTGGTAGCTTTACGTTTGTAGCAGTCGATGATAACCACAGACCGACTCCGGTAGTATGCGACAAAATGATTTATGGTTTTGATTAATTTAAAGCTTTAAATATGCGGTAAAGTAAATTTATATAAGCACCTTAATTGGTGCTTATATAAACCCCCTGAAAGAACACATCATACTAAATATTCATTAAATATAACCTCGACAATAGAGTTAATATTAACTAAAAAAAGTAATCAAACTGGGGGGGAATTGATAGGGGTGAGAGTTGTTGGATTTGGATACTAAAAAGGCATGCTTTAAACATACCTTTTTAGTTACATTTAACTTTTAATTAAATTTACGAATACTTACATGCATACAACTAAAGCACCATTGCTGCAATCCAGCCAAATATCAGCAGTGGAATGTTAAAGTGAATAAATGTTGGAATAACAGAGTCTCTAATATGGTCGTGCTGGCCATCGGCATTTAAACCTGATGTTGGGCCAAGTGTTGAGTCTGAAGCAGGGGAGCCTGCATCACCTAAAGCGCCTGCAGTACCAACAAGTGCGGCGGTAGCCATAACCGAAAACCCAAGATCTAAACACAAAGGAACAAACAAAGTTGCAATAATAGGCACTGTTGAAAACGAGCTACCAATTCCCATTGTAATTAATAACCCGACTAACAAAATAACACCGGCGGCCAAAGGTTTATTACCATCAAAAAGTGCGGCTGAGCTGTGTACTAAGCTCGCTACGTCGCCAGTGGCCTGCATAACCGATGCAAAGCCTTGTGCCGATATCATAATAAAACCAATCATGGCCATCATCGCAACGCCTTTACTAAATACGTCGCCGTTTTCTTCCCACTTAACTACACCAAATACACTAAATATCATTACACCTACTAAACCGCCTAAAATCATTGAGCCACTTAGGTTTTGTGCAACAAGTGAGGCAAGTACCGCACATAGCCCTACAATCATTACTTTTTTAGGGTTTTCTACCTCAGCCGATTTACTCACAGTTGTTAATGGGAGCTCTGTGTATTCGCGGCGTTTTTTGTAGGTAATAAATACCGCAATAAGTAATCCAATAAACATACCTAATGCAGGAATTATCATCGCCATAGGGACTTGTGTATTTACAATTTCTAGGCCGTTATCAACTAGATTTTTATGTAAAATAGAATACAAGTAAATACCACCAAAACCATAAGGCAGCACCATATAAGAGGTTGCTAATCCAAATGTTAAAATACACGCTATAGCACGCCTGTCTAATCTTAACTGATTAAAAACAACGAGTAACGGTGGAATTAAAATAGGAATAAACGCTATGTGTACAGGTACTAAGTTTTGCGAAGAAATCGCACAACCTAAAATAATTAATAAAATGAAGTAACTTAAAAATGTTTCATTCCCGCTGCCTTTAGCATTTACTTTAGCAAGTAACTTATCAGCGAGAATGCGTGTTAAACCCGACTTAGAAATAGCAACAGCAAAAGCACCGAGCATGGCATAACTTAGTGCAATTTCAGCTCCGGCAGAAAGGCCAGAATTAAATGCATCAACACTTTCTTTTATACCCAAGCCTGCGGTTAAACCAGCAACTAAAGCACTTATGATCATGGCAACAATGACGTTAACGCGAGCCAGAGATAGCCCGAGCATTAAAATAACGCCTATAACAACAGCATTCATAGTATTCTCTATTTGGAAATTTTAATTAATTTTATCAGATCTTTAGCCTGAGTTTTACGCTCTTTCGTAAAAGGTTTTTTACCATAGCGTACTTGGTTAAATAACTGACTAAATGTGTTTATAGATTGTGCAGAACGAGGGGATTTGTCAGCAAAAAAATGTAACTGCTGACTCGGTGTTAAATTATCGGGTGTATTTATTTTTTGTTTTTTCGCCCATGCTTTTACTTCATAAAATTCTTTAACCATAGGCGCTAATTTAGCCGGGCGTTTTGGTAAGTTTAAAAAAACAAAATAACCTACAAAACAAAAAACAGCTGTTAATAAAACCATTAATGGTACAAGCCAAATGTTTTTACTACCAAAAATTGATTTTAAAAAATCATTTTGTTTTTCTTCGTCAAAACCAAGTACCCAGCTAGACCATTGATAATCGAGATTTTCAAGTTCCAACCTTAACCAATTAATAGCGGGGAAATTACTTAAACTCACTAAACCAAAATCAAGATTACTTTTAAATTCGTCATTCAGCTCTTCGTTTTGCGAAAGTGAGCCATTTAAACGCTCCGGTGCTACAACAGCGGTTGCATCAAAAATAACCCAACCTTCGTTTTGTAAATATACTTCTACCCATGCATGTGCGTCGTACTGGCGAACTGTTAGCGTATTATTATCTTGGTTTAATTCACCACCTAAATAACCACTTACTAATCGAGCGGGTATCCCTGCGGTTCTAAAAATGTACGCAGCGGCGCTTGCATAATGACCACAAAATCCACGTTGGTTTTCAAATAAAAATTGATCAATTGTATTATCACCGCTCATAGGAGTGGGTGTTAACGTATAAGTAAATCCCGTACCTGCAAAGTATTGTAATAAGCTATTGTAAAAATCGCGGTCAGAGTATGTATTTTGCTTTAAGTTTTTAGCAAGTGATGATGTTTTTACATTCTTTTTATAAGCGAGGTATTTGTAGCGTTTTTCTTCAAATTCGCCAAGCGGTAAAGCTGTGAAGTTAAAGCTATTTACATCGTATTGTAAGTTTTTAGCTTGACGACTTTTTTTACGCAATAAACCTAGCGAATTACCTTCAACATTTTGTGAGTTACTACTGGAATACGCTAAACCATAGAGCCATTTTTGTGTAGCAGGCTCTGTAATAACTGAGTAGCTTGCGATAAGTTGCTCATCATTTTCGCTCTGGGTATTTGTTTTTACATTATTATATTTTAAAAAGTCAGACGTAAGCCACGCATTGCCATTAAACTCATCATGAACTATTGCTCGCCAATAATAAGGCGCTACAGGTTTTTCTTCATTAAATTTAGCTCTAAACACAAGCTCGTCAGAATTTGAAAGCTTTGCAATATCGAAAGGGTCGACTTGTTCAGAAAGCCCAGTTTTTGCAAGCTTAGGCCCAGGAAGCTGCCAAAAGGCGGGCATTTTTGGTAAAAAAAGCAGTAAAAATACAGCTAAAGGAAGCGCTAAAAGTAGTAATTTACCACTTTGCTTAGAGGCTATTTTTAAATTATGTTTGGATTCGAGTAAGCCAAGTACTGCAAAGTTTAATATGTATAAACCACTTACAGTTAAAGTCGTTAAAATGCTTTGGTTAAATAAATACACCGATGAGAGTGAAAAAAACGTAAGCGTTGTAATTACATGATAGTGTTTTTTGGTTTTAGCCTGCAGCAGCTTAAATAAACTAGCAAGTAGCAGCATGGCCACAAATAAAATAACCGTATCCGACATGCCTACTGTGTAGAGCATTAAACCTAGTGACACACCTGCGAGTATATTTGCCAGCCAAGCATTTGGCTTTGGTTTATTACTCAGCGTTATGTAAAAGTTCCATGCACAAATAAGTGAAAGTACACCTACAAAAGCAAGCGGTAAATGTGATACAAAAAATACAATTAAACATGCATATATAAAAGACAGCGAATAATTTATTACTTTTTCGTTTTTAAGTATGTCCATTACACATCACCATTAAATGAGCATAATAATTCTAAGCATTGCTGCTTATGTTGCTGTCCGGTATTTGTATTTATTGTTTTATTCGGTAGTTTTAACATAAAAGGGGTATTTTTTTCGGTTGCTTCACACACTAAAAAGCATAACTGGCTTAAACGTTGTTCTGTATCTCCATTCATTAACGTAAAATCGAAGAGCGCATTCGCTGTTTTAAAGTCTACAAACTCTTTAACTAACAACTGCTGTGTTTTTGCGTAATGCTTCCAAGAGACTCTTTGCAAGCCCATTTCAGGTAAGTGTGGGATTAACGACTCAAACTCTTCGCTACCAGATTGTGTAGAAATACCTTTATCGGCTTGCTCATCAAGCACAGAAACATGCGCATCACTGTGTACTTGTTCAAGCGACGGGTATACAAATACATCTTCTTGTAATTGAATGTAGCTCCAAACAGTTATTAAACCAAAGGGATAGTTACTCGCTATTTTAATACGTTGCACTGAGTACTTACCGCGTGAGCTGTAGGGTAAGTTGAGTGTAAGTAACTGAGTCTTACTATCAACTTCGTCGGTATGTTTGTGAGTTTGCTCACTACCTTGATATGTTAAATTAATAGATTGGGTTAGTGAAGGGCTTTGTAATTCAAATACAATACTCGGTTTTTGGGGGGCGTAGCTGTTAAATGCATCTTTAAATTTAACCGTTAAGCCTTTAGCGTTACTGTAGCCCATTAATACAGCAATAATCATCACCACAAACATAAGATAAGACATTATTAAAATTAAGTTATTTTGATAATTAATGCCCATTACAAAGTTTAAAATAGCCACAATTACAAAGTACCAACCTAGGGACGATGGCAATACATAAATTGTTCTGTGTTCAAGTGTAATTGAGTTTTTTAAATGCTTATTTTTTAATAATTTATTAAATACACTTCGCTTAAATGACTTAAATAAAGAAGGGCGCTTAGCTGTTTTTTTTGGCATAAAAGCTTATACCGGAACTAAAACGTTTTTTAAAATATCGTTTACTTGCGCTTCACCTGACTCATTATGCAAACCTAATCGATGCTGACACACACTTGCAAATACGGCTTGAACATCTTCTGGCATTACAAAATCACGACCATCAATAAAGGCCCACGACCTAGCCGCTTTAGCCAGAGCCATACTGGCACGCGGTGATAACGATGCTGCAAAAGCGTTGCTTGTGCGTGTGTAATTAACAAGCTCTATAATGTAGTCAATAATCGGGCTGCTCAAAGTAATTTGGCTTATCTGGGTTTGAATTGCCGCTAACTCTTGTTGGTTAATACGCTTAGGTAATTGGCTGTAATCTCGTTTTTGCATATTCAAAATTAAGCGTTTTTCGGCTTCTTTAGGTGGAAAACCTAAGCTAATACGCATTAAAAAACGGTCTAATTGCGACTCAGGTAACGGGTAGGTACCTGATTGGTAAAGCGGGTTTTGTGTTGCAATCACAAAAAATGGATTTGGCAGCGTATATTTTTTTCCATCAACTGTTACTTGTTGCTCTTCCATTGCTTCAAGCAACGCACTTTGTGTTTTGGGTCCTGCGCGGTTTATTTCATCAGCTAAAACAACTTGGCTAAAAATAGGGCCTTTATGAAACGTAAAACTGTGCTCGGTAGAGTTAAACACATTAGTACCCAAAATATCAGCAGGAAGAAGATCACTGGTAAATTGTATACGCTGATACGATAAACCTAACACAGCTGACAATGCATGAGAAAGAGTGGTTTTTCCCATACCAGGCAAATCTTCAATGAGTAAATGCCCTTCGCTAAATAAGCATGTAAGTGCCAGTTTTATTTGCTGTTGTTTACCAAATATAACAGTCGAAAGATCTTCTATAATCGCAGTAACAGTACTATGCATGCTAACCTTATTATTATTCTATTATTTCAAGACGCTTCATTACAGTGTCTACTTTTTTTGTGTTGAAAGGTTTTGCAATAAAGCCTTTAGCGCCCATTTCCCACGTGTTTTGTACATTTTCGAGACTATTGTGGCCAGAGCACATAACAACATGAGTGTGCGGGTAAGCACTATTAATGTATTCCAATATATCTGCACCGTTAGAGTCAGGTAAATCTACATCTACAAATATTACGCCTGGCGGTTTATTGTTCATAATAGGTTTAGCAGAGCTAAAATCGGCGCTTTCTAAGATATCTTCGAACCCTAAGTCAGTTAAAATTTGGTTTAGATAATCACGAATTTCCTTAACGTCATCAATAATGAGGATGGGCTCTAGCGGGCGAACAAATTCCATATGTAGGTTACTTCTATTTTGAATACATCTAAGTGCTTTAATACTAAGCTAACCCCATCATAAGCTCAAGAACGTTACTTAAAAAACACTAATAAATAAACTGTTTATAGGTTTGCACAACAATCTATTTTTAAAGGATTACCTGCTTTCATATCTTCTACTAACTTATATTTTCATTAATTGTATTGAACAATAATGACGTATCTACAATAAATCCCTTAATCCTACACTTTATTTCCTCAAAATTAGATGTAACAAATTCGCTACTTAACTTATTGATTCAAAAATATTTACATATAAATTCGATTTTTTGTAAACATTTTGTAATAAAAAATCGTTGACCTTCTAAATTCATTCTGTGATTATGCTCAACAGATGGGCTTATGCTCAAAAGTGCGGTTTCATTAACTATTTAATGTTTTGCTCAGCCAGCCTCATCTATACACACTGAATTAATACCAATTTCATTAAATGAATATGCAATTTAATAAAGTTGGCATCACACACCACACTAAATAAAGAGCTTATTATGTTGAATAATAAAAAGACTAAATTTGCAATTTCTCTCATAGCGGCAGCTATGGCTACATCGGCTCCAGCACAGGCTGATATTTCTGAATATTTAGATCGCGTTGACGTAGACTTTTTACTAATGCAAAACTTTCAGTCAATTCAAGCTAAAGACGGCGCATTTCGTCCAGAAGATGAAGAACAAGAATCAGGATTTGGCCGTATTAGAGCTAATCTAATGCTTAAATTTCATATTAACGAGTTCATCACTGCCGATATAGATATTGCAGAAGAGCCTAATGACTTTGGTGGCGAAGATCGTGACTTTTCATTTCACAACGATTTTGCAGGTGTTGAATTTGACTTACTAGGTCTTTATGGCACACCAAAAGAAAACGCAAATTTAACACTGCGTTTGGGTAATATTGGTGGCTCACCATTTCAATTTAAAGGTTTTCAAGACGGCGCAGATAACCAAAATAATGCACTTATTGGTAATGGTATTACCGATTACGCAACCGCCGAAAACGGCGCACAGCTAAGTTACAGCGAAACTTTCGAAAGTGGTGTAGTACGTGCTTATAATGTTACAGGTCACATTACTACTTCAAGTTTCGGTGAAGCGTTTCAAGAAGACAGAGGTTATAACTACCGACTTCAAGGTACTCTAGAATTTGAAGGTGGCTTTAAAGCAGGCTTAAACTTATTAAAAGCGAATCAAGGCGACCAGTTACGTTTTGAAAACGGCGTAGCCAGTCTTGATGGTGTAACCACAACAAACTATCGTTTTGGCGATGGTGAAAACTATAATTTCTCAGCGTCACCTTCAAACGAGCGTGACACTCACGTTGGCGCAATGCCAGGGCTTGAGCAATCAATCATCCAGCTTAATTTAGCTTATCAACCATCTGACGAAACAAGCCTAATCTTTATGGTTGGTAAATCGTCTGATGATTACACATTTGCAGATGCCGCTGGTAATGCAGTTGCCGGTATTACCTACTTTGGTACAAACGGCATAGCTGATGAAAATGGCACTACTTTTGATTCAAACAGTGTAATAGAAGGCGACTCATCGGTTGAGTACTTCGTGTTTGAAGCACAACAATATCTAATCCCTAAAAAGTTATATGTAGCGGCTCGTTATGCAGAAGCCGAAAACACTTCCGACTTAATTGAACAAACAGACAACACAGTAGAGCGTATTCAAGTAGCCGCAGGTTACTGGTTTAACGATAAAACGCTTTTAAAAGTTGAGTATGTTAACCAAGAAGAAGGTGTTAATTCGGGCGGCCAAATCGGTAAAGGATTTGACGGCTTCACTTCTGAAATATCTGTTAAATTTTAAGTCATTATCCAATTAGTCTAACTATTTATACAAAGGACCTAAAAAGGCACTTTGCGGGCAGTTTTATGCGTTAAAACTGCCATAAATAGAATTGGCAATAGATTGAAATTTAATAGCACTTATTAAAACATAACGTGTATGGGGAATACCCGATGAAAAATAAATTAATTATGCTCGCGTGTGGCTTTATAAGCATGGGCGCTGCGGCAAAAGAAACAATTACAATAGCGACTGTTAACAACGGTGACATGATCACCATGAAAGAATTAAGTAGTGACTTTACCAGCCAAAACCCTGATATAGATCTAAAATGGGTCACTCTAGAGGAAAACATTCTTCGCCAACGTGTCACTACCGATGTAGCAACAAAAGGCGGACAATACGATGTTATGACGATAGGTACTTATGAAGTACCAATTTGGGGCAAACAAAATTGGTTAAAAGAGTTAGATAATTTAGGTGAAAACTACGATTTAGACGATTTAATCCCAGCAATTCGAAGTGGTTTAACGATTAACGACAAGCTTTATGCTGCACCATTTTATGGTGAAAGTTCAATGGTTATGTACCGCACTGATTTAATGGAAAAAGCGGGGCTGACAATGCCTAAAGCCCCAACATGGGACTTTATACGCAAAGCTGCTAAAGCGATGACAGATAAAAAAGAAGGTGTTTATGGCCTTTGTCTACGTGGTAAAGCAGGTTGGGGCGAAAACGTTGCGCTTATTACATCAATGGCTAATTCGTTTGGTGCGCGTTGGTTTGATGAAAATTGGAAGCCACAGTTTAATACCCCAGAGTGGGAAAATACCCTTCAGTATTATGTAGATGTGATGAAAGAATCTGGTCCTGCTGGTTCATCTGCAAACGGTTTTAATGAAAATCTTGCACTATTTCAAACCGGAAAGTGTGGTATTTGGATTGATGCAACCGTTGCAGGCGCATTTGTTACTAACAAAAAAGACTCAGAAGTTGCCGATAAAGTAGGGTTTGCACTTGCGCCAGATAACGGTCTAGGTAAACGCGGTAACTGGTTATGGTCTTGGACTTTAGCCGTGCCGGCAAGCAGCAAAAAACCAGATGCCGCAATGAAATTTATTAGCTGGGCAACATCTAAAGAATACACTCAACTTGTAGCCGACAAAAAAGGTTGGGCAAAAGTACCGCCAGGTACACGTAAATCACTTTACAGTAATCAAAAGTACATGGACGCAGCACCGTTTGCACAAATTACCTTAGATTCTATTCAATCTGCAGATCCTAAAAATCCAACCGTTAAACCGGTGCCTTATGTAGGTATTCAGTTTGTTGCTATTCCTGAGTTTCAAGGAATTGGTACAGCTGTTGGGCAACAATTTTCAGCAGCATTAACTGGCCAAATGACCGTTAAGCAAGCGCTTAGTACGTCTCAGCACCTTGTTGAGCGAACAATGCGTAAAGCTCGCTATCCAAAATAGCATGTAATGGGCGGGTAAGTACTCAAACTTACCCAATATTTTATGTCAATTCTATTTACTTGTTAGTTATAAACGCTATCAAGGGTTTCTGATTTTCACTTGATAGTTAACAAGTAAATAGAATTGGCTTTTTTAAGGTCACCTTTATGGCAACAACTAACTCGCGCACGCTTGCTCGGTTTATGCTTCTTCCTAGTGTAATTTTATTACTTGCTTGGATGATAGTTCCGCTGTGTATGACACTGTATTTTTCATTTATTGATTACAACTTACTCGTTCCAGGGGATAAAGAGTTTGTAGGATTTTTAAACTATGAGTTTTTTCTAACTGATCCGGCTTTTTTTGAATCATTTTTTAACACGCTTTACCTAGTAACTGGGGTTTTACTTATCACTATTTGTGGTGGTATTGGCTTAGCTATTTTACTAGACCAAGCAATATGGGGACGAAACTACGTTCGCATTATGGTATTAGCTCCATTTTTTGTAATGCCAACTGTGTCGGCATTGGTATGGAAAAACATGCTAATGAACCCAGTTAATGGCTTATTTGCACACTTTGCGATTTGGCTTGGCTTTGAACCTATCGACTTTTTTGCTCAAATGCCGTTATTTTCAATCATCATAATTGTGTCTTGGCAGTGGTTACCGTTTGCAGCTTTAATACTGCTAACAGCAATACAATCATTAGACCGTGAACAATTAGAAGCGGCTGATTTGGACGGAGCTGGCCCATTTAGTAAGTTTTTTTACATCGTTTTACCGCACTTATCGCGCGCTGTAACTGCGGTTATATTAATCGAAACTATATTTTTACTGTCAATTTTTGCTGAAATATTAGTCACAACTAGTGGCGGTCCTGGTTATTCGTCAACCAATATAACGTACTTAATTTATACGCAATCGCTACTTCAGTTTGATGTAGGCGGCGGTTCGGCAGGGGGCATAGTTGCAGTTATTATTGCAAATATAGTCGCTATATTTTTAATGCGCTTAATTGGCAAAAACTTGGAGGGTTAATTATGACTATAAAAGATAGCCGTCGTTCCACACTAATTTATACCATTGCTGCATGGACAATAAGCGGCATGATTTTCTTTCCAATTTTATGGACGTTAATCACCAGTTTTAAAACGGAAGCCGAAGCAATTTCAGCAAACCCAAGCTTATATGCATTTGACTGGACGCTTGAAAATTATCGCGATGTACTTTCACGTTCGCCTTACTTTACCCATTTTTGGAACTCTGTGGTTATATCGCTAGGTTCAAGTTTACTGGGGTTATTAATTGCGGTACCTGCTGCATGGTCTATGGCTTTTGTACAAACTAAAAAAACAAAGCATTTATTAATGTGGATGCTTTCAACTAAAATGTTACCGCCAGTAGGCGTACTTATTCCGATTTATTTATTGTTTCGTGACTTTGCGTTACTCGATACAAAATTAGGTTTAGTGATTGTAATGACACTCATTAACTTACCAATAATGGTATGGATGCTTTACACCTACTTTAGAGAAATACCAAACGAAATACTTGAAGCTTCACGTATGGATGGCGCAACAATTGGTGAAGAAATATTTCATGTTTTATTGCCAATAGCCTTACCAGGTATAGCCTCAACGTTATTGCTAAATGTTATTTTGTCGTGGAACGAAGCGTTTTGGACACTTATTTTAACCGCTGCAAATGCTGCACCTTTAACGGCATTTATTGCCAGTTACTCAAGCCCTGAGGGGTTATTTTACGCTAAGTTGTCGGCAGCATCTGCCATGGCCATTGTGCCAATTTTAATACTTGGTTGGTTTAGTCAAAAACAATTAGTGCGTGGATTAAGTTTCGGCGCAGTAAAATAGGAGAATACACATGGGCAGCATCACACTAAAACAAGTCACTAAAAACTTTGATGAAGTTAACGTAATTAAACCGCTCGACTTAGAAATTAAAGACGGTGAGTTTATCGTTTTTGTCGGTCCATCGGGCTGTGGTAAATCTACATTACTTCGTATGATCGCAGGTCTTGAAGATACCACCAGTGGTAATATAGAAATTGATGGCATTGACGCTACAAAAACACCGCCTGCAAAAAGAGGCTTAGCAATGGTGTTTCAATCCTATGCGTTATATCCGCATATGACAGTGCGTAACAATATTGCTTTTCCTTTAAAAAGAGCCAAGGTTAGCCCTGCAGAAATTGAAAGTAAAATTGCTAACGCCGCTAAAATACTTAATTTGACCGATTATTTAGACCGAAAGCCTGGGCAATTGTCGGGCGGTCAGCGCCAGCGTGTAGCGATAGGGCGCGCAATTGTACGTCAGCCTTCGGCATTTTTATTTGACGAACCACTTTCAAATCTTGATGCGTCACTACGTGTAAATATGCGTTTAGAAATATCTGAATTACATAAAAGTTTAGCTACAACAATGATTTATGTTACACACGATCAGGTTGAAGCCATGACAATGGCAGATAGAATCGCGGTATTTAATGCCGGTATTATTGAACAAGTAGGCACACCTTTAGAGCTTTATAAAAACCCTGTAAACAAATTTGTAGCTGGTTTTATAGGTTCGCCAAAAATGAATTTTATAGATGCTCCACAAAATGAAGATGCGAATGTTAGCTGTATTGGTATACGACCAGAGCATTTAACACTCTCTACTGAGCAAGGTACTTGGGCTGGAACTGTAGGTGTAATTGAGCATTTAGGATCGGAGAGCTTTTTACATATAAATATTGAAGGCAAAGGTACCGTAACAGTAAAAGCGGATGGTGATTGCCCATTAAAATATGGCGACAGTATTTACCTAAGCGCACCGGCAGATAAAGTACTAAAGTTTGATAATAACGGTTTAACTATTCGCTAAAGCAAATTTTTAATTACCTTAAATAGCACCTTTATAAGGGTGCTATTAACTAAATTCTAATTACATAATCCTATGAAACCTAGGTATTTTTTATTAAGGGATGGTATATTTACAATTATAAATAACAAAAACGTTATTGATAAATAGATATTCCAAAATTAATAAAATAATTTATATAGCAGCACATATAATTAAAATTATGTAATGAAAATAAGGATTTAGTTTTCCTTCTATTTTAAGAGGTTTACGTGGTAAAGCTATCAAATACAGAAATTAGAAAGCTAGATGATGCAGCCAGAGCAGGGTGGTTATATTATGTTGGCGGTAACACACAAGATGAAATTGCTAAAAAGCTAAATATATCTCGTCAATCTGCACAAAGAATGGTCGCATTATCTGTGAGCCAAGGTCTAATTAAAGTTAGACTTGACCACCCGATTGCTAAATGTATGGACTTGGCCGAAAAATTAAAAAGCCGTTTTGGGTTAGATTCGTGTGAAGTTGTACCGAGCGATCCGTCTGAACCATCGTCTACGCTTGGTTTGGCTCAAGCTGGCGCGGCTGAAATAGAACGTCATTTAAAATCAGAACAACCCAAAGTACTTGCTATGGGAACCGGTCGAGTTTTACGTTCATGTGTAGATGAGCTAAGAACTGTTGATTGTCCGCAACATAAAATTGTAGCAATGCTAGGTAATATGGCTTTGGATGGATCGGCTTCACCTTATGATGTTGTAGTAAGAATGGCCGAACACACCAATGCAAAACATTACCCAATGCCATTGCCAGTTTTACCAAGAAGTATTGAAGAAAAAGAACAGTTACATGCACAACAAAATATTACCGGTAATTTAAAACTCGCTAAAGATGCCGATGTAACATTTGTGGGTATTGGTAGCTTAGGTGAAAAGTCGCCATTACATATAGATGGTTTTATTGATGCGCAAGAACTTAAAGAGTTACAAGATCTTGGTGCCGTTGGTGAAATGATTAGTTGGGTGTTTGATAAAAACGGTAAGCTTTTAGATTGCACAGTTAATCAGCGTGTAGCAAGTACGCCATTAAAAACAAATGCTAACAAACAGATTTATGCGATAGCTGCTGGTGAAGAAAAAGTGTTGGCCATTTTGGGCGCAGTAAGGTCAAACATGATCAGCGGATTAATTACTAACGAATATACAGCTGAGCGTTTATTAAGTATTGATTAAACAAATTGATAAATAAAGTATCTGTATTAGTAATACCTGTTATTGTAATAAAACCACTTAATGTCCGATACCGTCTAGTATTGGACATAGTAAGGGCGCATTTAAGCGCTCTTTCTATATATGCATTAACTTCCTATAATTTATATTATGTTAAATAGCATAAATAAATACATAACCAAGTTACTCACCTTCATTAATTAACGTATAAACGCGATATTTTGACTATTTAATAAGCATTAACCTACTTATCTTAATAGTTAGTGCCTTACCCATTTACGGTATTAGCTTCTTGAACATATAAAAATACCGCTTGGTTATTAATATAATCAAGCGGTATTACAATGATTGCCTATTCGCCACTTTACCCAATCAAACTTAACGTATTGAAACAAATAGCTTTTTAATAAACCTAGTAATTCACTAGAATGTTTTATTATTCATAAATTCACTAATAAGCTCAGACACTTTATCTGGATGTTCATCAATAACCCAATGAGCGGCTTTATCTATCCAAATCAATGATGAATTTGGAATTGCTTCTTCTAACATTGGCGCATACTTTGGCTTTTGAAACTTGTCTTCTTTACCCCATATTATGAGTGTTTCATGAGGTAAGCTTTTAAGATTGCCTGTAATAGCTTCGGTATATTCTTTATTGAGCCTGCGCATGTTACTAAATAAAGCGGCTTTTCCTTTTTCATTACTCCATGGTGCTAAGTATATTTTCATCAACTCTTCAGTCATTACGCTCGAGTCGTAAACACCTTTGGGCATGAAATCTCTTAATGTATCCACAAATTCAGCTACAGTTGTTTTTTCTTCTACACCTGGTTCTAGCAAAGGTTCAAATTCTGGTATTGGCCAAGAGTCAAAACATACACTATCAATTAAAACCAACCCGTTCACTTTATCCGGATGATTTACAGCCATTAATTGAGCAACACCACCACCAATATCATGTGCAGCAATATTAACTTTAGAAATACCGAGTTCTTCCAAAAACTTACACATTATTCTACATTGCGCATTTATAGATACATCGGTGTTAATTGGCATATCAGATTCACCAAAGTTTAGTAAATCAGGCGCTATTACTCGATATTTTGATGCAAGTTTTGGCATCACATTTCGCCATAAAAATTTATTGGTTGGTATTCCGTGTATCAATAATAAAGGTGTTCCTTGTCCCATTTCTTGATAAGCAATTTGATGACCTTCTACTGTAACGTACTGTGTCTTGTTCATAATTTTGCCTCTTTAACTTTAAAAATTATAATATTTAGTAAACTATAAAATTAGAATATAGCCTTATAAAGAAAATTCCATCCCAAGATGAGTATTTATTAGTTATTAAAAAATCTTAATGTTTTAAAAGTTAAACCCCTGTGATACGTGGGCTCTAGGCTAAATAAATTTACTGACTTTATAATATTGCAGTGTTTAATAATTGTGTTTATCAAACCGCTTTAAGAAGTGTGAAACGATGACTCGTATACATGCAACAATTACAAAAGCGTAGTTTGTAATACTTTGAAGAAATAATTTGAAGTAATTATTCTTATTAAAGGACTTTTACAAATTTAAATAAATTAAAGGTTCATATACACAAAAGCACTAATAAATATTAGTGCTTTCAAAAATTATAATTTAATTTTTTAGTAAGCTATAAATAAAAAAATAGTTAACCGCCCTACTGTTTCAATTTATCATTCCAAGAAAGATCTAATATTTTCTATTAATACACTTTGCTTAACTGGCTTCAATAACAGGCCGTTAAACCCAAGCTTCACATACTTGTTATCACTATTTTCGTTTTCACTAAATGTATGAGCGATAATTTTTGTTGCTGATGCGTCAGCATGCTTTCTTATTTTTAGCATTGCGTCGGTGCCTGTAAATTGCGGCATTACTATATCCATTAAAATAATATCGTAAATATTTTGAGAAACCATAAGTAGCGCCTCTATAGCACTTGATGCGAAATCTATTAAAATATTTTCTTCGTTAAGCATTTTTCTAATTACTATTTCTATTAGCAAGTCATCATCTACTAAAAGCAGTCGTTTAGTTTTATTTATTGGCGTTACTTTAAACTCGATAACTTCAGCCATATTTTCAATAGTGTTTTTCATGTTTTACCTCATTACTGTTCCAGTAATATACGCTAATTTATAACGATTTATCTTTTAAAATGCGTGTTATTTGATTTATTAATACACCTTGTTTTACTGGTTTTAATAGCATGTCATCAAAGCCCTGGTTAACGTATTTTAAATCTGTATCGGGTGTCGATGTATGCGCAATTATTTTAGTTTTCAAATTGTCACTGTGTTTTTTAATTTTTAACATAGCGTCAGTTCCCGACAATTCTGGCATTACTATGTCCATTAAAATAATGTCGTAACTGTTTTGCGATACCATCAACATCGCTTCTATTGCACTGCGCGCGTAATCTATTTTAATATTCTCATTTTTTAGCATCGCTCTAATTACAATCTCAACAAGAGGATCGTCATCAACCAGTAATAGCGTGTTTTGATGTTTGTTAGTTACTAAACTAGCTTTTACTAAATCAGTATTTGTTAACGAGCTACTTGGTACTTCTTGATCGTTGTCTTTACCTTTACCTTGTTTGGTTGCTATGTTTACCAACATAGAAAGTGATATCGTTGATTTATTCGCGTTACTACTTACAGTTATCGCTTTACCACCTAACATTTTAAATATTGAAATAAAAAACTTTAACTCTAATGACACGTCTTTATCATCTATAAAGCGCGTTATATCATCACCCGATATACTTTTAAGCTCAGTTATAAAGTTACTATTGTCGATCAAATTACTTAATGAAAAATCGAGGTATAAGTAATTACGTTTACTTTCATTTTTAATCTGAGCGTTAATTGAAAGCGTTGTATTATTTGATGAATCCAAAACCTCAGTCACTAATTGAATAACCAATTGAGAAATTAACTTTTCATCGCTTGCGACCGTTAATTCAGGCGTAATATTATTTTTAAGAACGATTCTTTTATTTTCAGCCTCTTTAGCTAAAATCGACATATTATTATTGATCATTTGATTTAGGTTTACGTTTTTGGCCTGAAGCTTTAACTTACCTATTTCCGATTTATTTATATTTACGAGTTGTTGAATTACACTTTCGAGCTGGTCGCATGCATCAGAAATGTTCCCCACATTGTTTTTAAATTCGTTAAAGCTTATTGGATCTTTAGATATTTCAACTAATGACTTTAAAGATGATAAAGGCGTTTTTAACTGACGGCTAAGCCTTGTAACAAATTTTTCTTTTAATTGATTTGTCTGTTTTGATTTTTCGAGAACATCAGCGAGTAAACATTCTTTTTGATGTGCCTCTGTATCATCTCTAAAGTAGCAAACGAAACCATTAAAATCTGTATGTCTTTGTAATACAGTTATCCACTTCCCGTCTGTAAAACCTATATCTATTAATTGGTTACGGTCATCATCAAGCTTATGATGTTCGTGGTAGTGATTTATAATATTATGCTGCTGCGCAATACTTATCAGCTGGCTATACGATAGCTGACTATTTTGTTTATTCACCTGTGCAAATAAAAGATTAAAAGCATTGTTGGTAATCACAGGAAATTCGTGGCTATTAAAAATAGCAAACCCATGCGGCAGTGCATCCAGCGAACTTGAAAAAAGCTCCTCTCTATTGAGTATTAACTGATTTTTTTGTTTTATTTCACTGTGTAAACGCCTTGGCAAACGTAAAAAATAATACACAAACGCGAATACACAAAAAGAGATTAACCCTAATCTAATTAAACTGTATTTAGTTATTTGTGGTCGTACTATTTTATTCATTGGTTGCACATGCAAGCGCCAAGTAGGAGGGAAACGACTGCTTAAAGCGCTAATACTATTTTTAATTATACTCGGGTTTACTTCTCCTTGTTTTCCTAAAGTAAACTGTGGTGTTGCTATAAAAACGTTATAATTTTCAGTGTTTAATTTGCCAATAACGGCTTTTAAAAACTTACTTAAATCAAATGCTGTAAGCGTATAAATAGAACCTTGTTTTATTTTCATTTCAGAAATTAAGAAGGCCGTATCAGCAACCGTAAATACTTCTACTGCTTGTTTATTTGCTCTTTTATTAAATTTTTCTAACCAGTTTGTAAACCCATACGCGGCTAAATCAAAATTATTTTTTGACCAAAGTGCAAGCTGGTTATACTCAGAATCAAACACAACATACCCTTTGTAAGTTAAATTTTGTGAAACCTGACTCTGCACTAAATTGTTAAGCTGCTCTTTTGTATAGTTATTTTGGCTTTGTAAAAAGCCTGCAATAACTAAATCTTTTTGAGATATATACAATCCTTGATTATCAAATCGCTCTAATGCATTAAATAACGTTTTACGTAATTGCTGGGTTTGTTGATTGTAGTTACTTTGCAGCTCCTTTTTTTCAATAGTATAAAGAAGTAATGCAGTGAATGAGCATAATACTAATGAAATTAAAAATGCGACGGGCGCTAAACTAAATACATGAATATACTTTTCACCATAATTTTTTTTCGCAGGCTTAGTACTTTGATTACTTACTGAATCTGAATTTTTATTTAACTGTGTCTGTAATAATTGAGCAAATGAAATAAACTGATCTTTTTGTGAACCTATTAATGTTTTAGGTGCTAAATCGGCCATCAGCACTACGCCAATTAATTTATTAGTGACACTATAAATTGGATATTGTGCATAAAAACGAATTAATTTGTGCGTGTTGTTTGATACATCATCAAAAAAAGTATCTTCAAATAGATATAGTTTTTCTTGTGTACAGCGTTTTTGATAGCTTAATAACTCATTTTCGACGCTTTCTTTATCGCTGCAGGTTATTAACTGCTTTGAATAAACTTCTCTAAAATCGATAAATTTAACAATTGAAACATCATAAAACTGTTTTAGTAGTGTTAGCGTTTCTTTAATTTCTGTTGATATTTCATCAGTTTGTGTATCTGCTACATTAGCATGTGAGGTAAATATATTTGAGGCGTTCATTGACGTTCTCCTTCCCCTTTTGGGGGAGTATGTATCCACGTTGTACTGTTTTGGCCGCTATGTACTGGCAGTAAAACTTTAAATGGTGGTGTTAAGCTACTAAGTGCAGGTTCGCCTGTAGTGATATTAATTACTTGTTCTGCATTAACTAAATTAAGTGATGTTTTGCAATATGTAATGCCTGGCTCAATCCCTATTAAGCTCAGTGTTTCACTAATAATAAGGTTATTTACTAAATCAATACCGGCGAGGTCAAATGTAGTTTGTAAAATAGTGAAGACGAGTGTCTCTACAATGTTTTCATCTTCTTCTAAGCGTGTCCCTTCTGGGCAGCATATAGTGCCTAGCTCTATATCAACACTTGTTCCAATACCAACTAATGACAGCGCATTAAGGGCTGTATTTAAAAGCGGTTCTACCTGAGGTAAATATAAATCAAGTATGTCACCTTGCGATTCGTACCCCGTTTGGCATGTATCACACGATTGCGATAAACCTTGATCGCTTGTACCTAAAAGTGGATTACCTAAAGCTGTTACCCCAACTAAACAACTGCTGTCGGCCGGCTGCTTATCTATTTCAAAGCTTTCACAAGGTGAGCCTGTTACTACTTTTTGCGATACATAACGAGATAGAATTTGTTCACTATTAGCTGGGCATTGTTGTGGCGTGCTTCTTAATAACTGACCAATAACGGTATTACCTAACTGCCCTATTGCATAATTTGGACCTTGCTGCAGCGCATTTATATAACTTACATTACCGGTATTATTTAACTTGCTAACACCTTGGCTGTCTGTTGCTTCGTCACTTAAGCCCTTTAAACACGGGTTACCTTGGCAATTTGGAGCATCGTAATAAACAGCTTCTCGCGAGGTAAACCTATCGTCTCGTATGCCTATTAATGCCCTGTACGTGTTGTTTGCTCCACGGTCTGTATAAAAAATGAGTGGTGCTTGGTGCTCATCAAAACTTACAGCAATACCGAGTGGTCTATTATTAGCGTCGACTACAGTAATTTGATTATCTACCTTAGTTTGATGGCGCTTAATAAGGGCATCCCTGACTAAAATCACCCCGCCAATTGAGCCAATAATTAAAATAGTTATAATTAATATAAGCTCAATAGTAAGTATGTACCCTTGTTGATAATGCTTTTTCATATCAGGCTCCTATAACACTTCTACAAGCATTTTAAGTACGTTCATTACTTGTAATGCTGCGGGAAAAAACACCAATACCAAAAACATCGGAAAACAAATTAAGATAATGGGAAAGGTTGTGTGCATCGCTTTTTTGTTTACTTTTTTAGCGAGTAAAATGTTCTTTTTTAGAGCTAGGCCTTCAAGTTGAGCCTCTACTGCTTGGATAAGTGGCGTACCAAGTTTTGACCCTATTAACATTAAGTTGGCGAGCTTTTTAATTCCTAATACGCCGGTTCTTTCAAAAAGTGAATTAAATGCAAATTCACGATCTTTACCTGCGCTTAGTTCGAATAAAAATAACTTTAGCTCTTTGTATAATGGGTGTTTTTGACTTAATCCATGATCAACCGCCAGTGCAAATGAGCGCTCTAGTGAAAATCCAGCGCGCATGTAAACCAGTAAAACCCGTAAAAAAAACTCTAAACTATTATTAATAGTGGTTTGACGTTGATTTTTACGTAATAAAAACCAGCATTCGGGTGCAAAAAAACACATAAAACACAGTAATGATTTAATCGATTGGCTCAGCTCATAACCTGTTAGTTCTATAACCGTAAATACACTAAAAGTAGCAGCCACTTTGAAGCAGTACAGGCTTATTAATATTTTATTAATTTGAATTCCTGCTTGTCTTAATTGACGTTTAGAGATGATGATTAGCGGATACCAATTAATGTTTTTAGTATCGGGTTTATCTAATTCAACTTTAAGAGATTGCCTATGAATATGGATAAATGACCCCATACTTACTAAAAGTCCGATAAGTAAAAGTATATCAATCATAATGTTACCCTTAAGCTAAGGCGTAGCCATAAAAAACCAAATAGCTGACAAAGAAGCGCAACCGTTATAAATGCAATCCCATTAGGGTCGTTTAATAATGGTTCAAACCAGGTTGGATCGGTATAGCTGAATAAAGGAATTAGTGCGTAAGGTAAAAAACCACTAAATACAGCAGCGTATTTAGTGCCCGAAAGCTTAGCTTTTAGCTGTTGGCGGTCGAGGGTCCGAAGCGACATCATGTTGCATACGCTTTTTAGCATATCGGTTAAATCACACTGGCTTTGTGTATGTGTAATGATGCTATGAGCAAACAATCTTACGGTTTCGCAGTTGTATCTTTCAATTAAAGGGGCAAACGACGTTTCGGCATCACTACCCATGCTCATGCGTTGTATTAGTAAGGTGCTTTGTTTTTTTATATATGGGTCTGCATGTTCATCAGCAAACTGCATTGATTGCTGTAGCGATAGCCCAGTGCTTAAACACGATTGTACGGTTTCAATAAATTCTAAAAAATGATGCTCAAATTTTGCTAATTTATAATGAGCCAAGTCAATCACAGTTATAAAACAGGTTACAAAAACCACGATTGAAATAATAAACGCGCTGGTTGATGCCTCTGGATAATATAATTTAGCTAAAAACCATGAGCTACTAGAGAGCGAACACGCCATGCTTATAAACCAAGCGTTACTTATGTTTAAGCCTAGCACTCGTAGTGACAAAGTAAGTACGTCTTTTTCTTCTAAAATATCTACTTTTTTAGCGCTCTGGTTGCTTTTATTTTTAGCATACAAAGAAACCAACACACTAGCTGCAAGTACAAAGGTTATAACCGCCGCTATAGCTAATAAATAATCAAGTTTAGTCATTGTTAGCCTCCGGGTTATTGTGCAGTAATGCTTTTAATTCTTGTGCATTTGCGCCTTGGCCTTTCATAAACTCAATAACACTTGAGTTATCTATTAACTCACTTTGTACTGGATCTGCTTCGTTAATACTATAAAGCGGGCTAAAATGTGCGCCGCCATTAACACGCTTAATTTCACCAATACTTTTTAGAGTTCGGGTGCCATTAGTTGAGCGAGAAACATGCACAATAAGTTGAATACTCGACGCGATTAGCGAACTTGTATGGGTATCGCTCAGTTGTGCATTGTGTAACTGCACTAAGGTAGATAAACGAATAACGGCATCATTTGCGCTGTTAGCATGTATGGTCGTCATCGAACCTTGGTGACCACAGTTCATTGCTTGGAGCATATCGATTACCTCGCCTGAGCGTACCTCTCCAACAATTATTCTATCTGCGCGCATTCTAAGGGCTGCTTTTACTAAATCTCTTAGGCTAACTGCACCTTTACCATCGCTGTTTGTGTCGTGGGCTTCTAATTGCACAACGTGGTTGTGATGCAAATTAAGTTCAGCGCTTTCTTCAATGGTTACAACACGTTCATTTGGATTAATTGAGTTGGCAAGTACGTTCAATAATGACGTTTTACCAGCCCCGGCATTGCCACACACTAAAATATTAACGCCTGTTTTAACTGCACTTTTTAAAAATGATAAGATGTTTTTATCTAAAAAATGGTTATTAACTAAAAAGTCATCGTTTATTTTTTTATGGTTAAACTTACGAATAGACACAATAGCTGCGCTGGTACACGCAGGCGGTACAATAATATGAACACGGCTACCATCTTTTAGTTTGCCATCAACAATTGGCATAAGCGCATTGACTTGTCGGCCACAACCATCAAGTAAGCGATCAACAAATCGGCGTAAATGGCGTTCGTCATCAAACTTACTGGCTGTGCAAAGTAGTTTGCCTTGTTTATCAATCCAAATATCTTGCGTGTCGTTTATTAAAATATCACTTACCTGATCGTCCAGCATAAACTGTGCAATAGGTCCCAGGCCTTGAATTTCATCAAATACAGCCTGAACAACCTGCTCTTGTTGATGTTGGTTAAATGAAGATTGATTAAATTGTGGAATTTCACTGCACAAAGCAGAGATTTTTTCGAGAACATTACTTGATAAAAGCGCGGTTGGCTCTTGTTCGTACTCTTCGATAACGGCATCGTGCAATAGCTTTTTAAGCTCTTCAAAGGTACTTAAACTGGTTTGAACTTCTTCATGTTTGCTTGATAAATTAAACATAAAAACTCACTTAGCTACATATACAGCTTCATTTTTAACGCCTTTAACCACTTCGATTGTGCGACTGGTTTGTAAGCGTGAAAAGTTTTGCAAACGACCCTGTTCAATGTCATAAGCGCTATGCACAATAATTGAAACTTTGTCGGCGTTATCTATACCCGCCAACGAATAAACATCTTTTGGAAGTACCGCAAGGACTAATGAAACACCGCCCGCAGCAGAATTAGACTCTTTAGCTAAATTATCCATTACGCCACTTTTAGCGGCTTGCGATTTAGGACCTTTTGAAACACCAATAAGCTGTACATCACGGGCAACTGTTCTTACTAAGCGATTAGTTTTAGCGACTATGTCGAGTCGGTCACCTTTGTGTATGCGCGAAAGCGGAATATCTAAGGTGTTTAGTTTTAAAGTATATAAAACACGCCCTGCCGGTATGGCTTCTGATAAATTTTGGCTTTTCGCTCTAATAAAATCGGTGTCGAACAAGGGTTGTTCAACCATTTTGTTAGTTGCTAATTTTTGACCAATTAATGCACGTGGGTTTTGAACGCTCAGTGCAATATTTGAATAGTTACTTGGATCTATACTTTTTTGCTCTACATCGTGAACGGTTACTGTTTGACCGGCTGACATATTTTTGTTTACTACCCAGGCTGTTACGCTATTTTCATCGTTTACCTGTCTAATGCCCAAAGCCGAAGCTAACATGCCAGAGGTGATGAGTAATGTGAGAGCCGCAGTGGTTGCGCCTTTGTTACTTTTACTTTTCATAATATTCCTCCAGAGTAACTTTCACTGCCACACTTTTGTGGCAGTGAGCCTTAAGCTTGGTATTCAAACCTGGTTGCCTTATATTGGGTACCTTGCGTTAGTTACCTTGTGAACCGCCTGCTGCTGTACGTGTTGCAGCATCGCCGCTTGGTGTTGCATTAACAAGTGCGGCACTTTCACTAAAGTCTGATGCAACAAAAGTGAATGAACTGCCATCGCCTGCGTACACATCAACTGAATCCACAAACCCA
Source organism: Pseudoalteromonas sp. SA25 (assembly GCF_011378705.1). Lineage (NCBI taxonomy): Bacteria > Pseudomonadati > Pseudomonadota > Gammaproteobacteria > Alteromonadales > Pseudoalteromonadaceae > Pseudoalteromonas > Pseudoalteromonas sp. SA25. The sequence goes on from NZ_WTKV01000013.1 coordinate 59,264, forward strand.
GAGCCAGACACTTCAGCTGTGCCTTCGGCGTTAATCATGCCGTCAAATACATAGCTTTGGTCAAGTGAGCCAATTGCTTCAGCTACATCTTCAAGTTCACTGGTTACCGAGTCACGTAATGTAGATAAACCAATTACAAGTGCTGCTACCATTGAAGTAGAAAGAATGATTAGCTCTGACGTTAGTACAAAACCTTTTTGCTTTTTGCTATTTAAGTTATGTTTAATAGTTTTCATAATCGTAGCCTTTAAATTAGAAGAGCTTATGCTCACTTTACATATTGCGAGGACCATGCCAGCTATAAATAACCATTAAATACAGTTGGTTATGTTTTTAATGGTTATTGTTTATTAGATGTTTTCATTTTTGATTTGCAAAATGCAAATCAATATTAAAAAATAATTTTTAGATACTTAATGCTAGGTTTACGTTATTGAAAGTATTATTAAAACTGATGGATAGTGTAAGGAGTAAATATTAAAAGCAATCTTGTGAGGTTACGTATAAAACGTAGGATGAGCGTAAGCTTTACTCCTATTTTTGATAAATAATAAAGTGGTTTTGGCTACTAAATAATGCCAAATTTTAGGTATAAAAAAAGGCCCGAAGGCCTTAAGAATAACAATTACCTAAAACGGAGAGTTTACCGCGCCTAGCAAGTGCTTTTTTATGCGTGGGTTCTGCACGTAAAACTTGCTCATAGTAGCCACAGGCCAATAAATTATTGGTATTCGCTTCTTCAATTAACCCTTTATGGTAAAAATAGGCGGTGCTATTTAAACCAAACTTAACCGAAAGCTCTAAGTAGTTTGAAGCTATAACGTAACTGCCCTGAGCATAATGTATAGAGGCCATTTGCAGGTATGGTGAAGCATGTGTACCAAAAACATCGACGCCGTATTGAGCAATACTTTTTGCTTTAGCTAAATTACCTTGCTCTATTGCTAACGTAACCCCTAAAGTAATTGCATTTAATGGTGGATTAGCTTTATTCAGTAATGTGTTTATAACCTGTTGAGATTGATTAGCACGGCCACTTTTATAAAGTACATATGCCGATATCGACAGTATTGCCGTGTTATCGGGGTGTTCAAGCATTAACTGATTCACCTCATGCACTAGGTTTAAACAGTTACTTGCATTTATACCTTCACACTTTAATGGTTGGGCATTTAATTGGTATTTTTTAACGATGTCACCCAGCGCGTTGTAAGGATTTACTGTTGGCTTGTAATCAATATGAGCGCAACCCGATAAAGTAAGCAGTAAAATAATATAAAATATTCTCATAGCCCTTGCTCCTGTATATAGCTAAGTACTTGGGTGTCGATATTTGCCTGTTCCCACGAACGTAAGGTATTAATTGGCTCACGCACCAGGTTTGGAGTAACAACAATAATTAGCTCGCGGTTGTTTTCACTTTTACTGGTTGTTTCGCTTAACTTTCCTAGCATGCTATTGCCGTTGCCATCAGGTACAAAGTCGTGGCTTGCGTTGTTATCGGTGCTAATTAAGCCACCAATAATAAGAGGTTGTCCGTCTTTTAAACGTGTTGATGTTTGCATGCTGCGTGTATTAAATGCACTGCTATTTAAACTGCTGCCTGTACTTTGTGCAATTTTGGCGGTTAACGTGGTATCGGGTAATGAAATTACTGGGTTTAGATCAAGTGTTATTCTATCTTTGTCGTCAACCATGGCGCGTACATTTAATTCAACTCCGAATGATTTAAATTCTGTACCGCTAAACACCGACCCACTACTACCTTGCTGACCGCTTGTAATTCCAGATGGGCTATAACTTGTAGGTACAGGTACTTCACCACCGACTTTAAACACGGCACTTTCACCGGCTAAAACCGTTATTGTAGGGCGAGAAAGCGTTCGAGAAATACCTTCTTGTTCAAGTAATGAAAATAACATATCAATGGCAAACTGTGAGGTAGAAAGCTGTAAGTTATTAGTTAATTGACCGCCAATTAATTGCAGCGCATTTTCTATTGTTGCAGAGCCAGATTCACGATTAGTCATACCGTCACGGCCAAATAAACCCGCTTCTTTTTCATATCCATTAGAGAGCACGCTAATATCTGGGCGCCATTGCTTTAACCTACGTTGATTTACTTCGTATAGCTGCACCGATACACGCACTTGCGGTAAATCTTCAACTTCAATACTTGATAAAACTTTACCGCCAGCCACTGACAGCAACGTTGCTCTTGCAATGTTTGAACTTACATTACTTAAATTTAATCCTGAGGTAGCATCATTTATTAAACCGCCTGACTCGTTGGCAAGTACTTCAATACCTGAACTTTTATCCTGCGTTGCGCCGCCCATTAAATTATTAGGATCAAGAGGAGAACCCTGAGTTTGTAATGCTTGCTCTGGTTCGAATAATTTATTAATTGTATTTAATAAGCGCACTAGCTCTATCTGGTTTTTTACAGAGCCGGAAAGTAAAAACACATCGTTGTCGTCATTTGATAACTCATCAACCGAGATGCGTTTAATGGTCACTTTATCTGCGCCCATTGATTTAATCACTTCGCTAATACGCTCTTCTTTTGGCTTGGGTGCTTGAGTTACTTTTATTAAATTAATAATAGCGACTTTACTCGAGTTTTGAGAGCTGCCGCCGTTTGCGTTACCCAAGCCTTGCAAGCGTTGAGCAAGTGAATTAAACATACCTTGGTTAGGATTTGAGGTGATAACGGGTTGTGATGCTTGTGAGCTACTGGCATAAAGGTAGTTTTTTGCAGCTTCATAAGCGGCATGACGATAATTTATAGTAGGTACTTCACCACGTAATACAACAGCATGGCGATCAGGCGCTATGGTTAGCTGTACGTCAGGATGGATGTCGTTTAAGGCATTTTCTAGTACGCTGTAGTCTTCGGTTACGCCAAGTAAAAATGTTTCAGAGCTTTTATCGTCGTACCACACCATCATAGATGTACGGCCCAACTTTTTAGCTAAAATTAGTAGCTCACGGCCATTTACCACGTTCACATCAAGTGTTGTTTCGTGGCCAAGTGCAATACGAGAAATATCACGGGTAAACACAAAGCGAGTATGCGTCCATTTAACTAAGTGCGATACTTTTTGTACCCGCTCACCATTTGCATTTTCTATATAATCTAAATGACTTTCACTGCCCATAGCGGTAAAAGATATTAGTAATAGTATAAAAATAAATTTTAACATAAGCCTTTCCCTCAATTTGCTTACTGTATAGGTAGCAAGTATGAGACCAAGGGTTTTTGTATTTATAATCAGTGGATTAAGATGTATAAACGTGTTTTTTATTATTTTGATTCGCAAATTGCAAATCAACAATTCATGAAGAGGTTAACAAAGAAATAAGAGCAGAGGTGTGTGGCGCAAAGCGAGTGAAAGTACGCTTTACGCTAGTTTTAATTAATGCAAAGCGGCTGTAAACGGGATGCTTTCACAGATTTTAGCTTCAGCTATAAGCAGCTCTTCTAGACGAACATCAACTTCTTCTTTTTCAAAGTATTCGTAAGCGAGTTCTACAAATAGGTTTTTATGTTTTTCTTCTGACTTAGCAATAGCAACATAAAAATCTTTTTCTTTACCCTCAGGAAGTGCTTGTGCAACTAAAGAAAAACGCTCGTGGCCACGTGCTTCAATTACACCGCCAACCAGTAATCGGTCCATTAAAAAACCATCACGACCATGTCTAAACAGTGCACGTATTTGTTTTATGTACGGGTCTTTTTTGTCGTCACCTAAGTTTACATCTCGCTCTAAAAGCAATTTAAGTACTTGTTTAAAGTGTATTAATTCTTCTAGCGCTAAGTCGGTCATAGCTTTTACTAATTTACGTTTGTCTGGATAATGCGAAAGCATAGACATAGCCATACCCGATGCTTTTTTTTCTGCAGCGGCGTGATCTTGTAAAAAAGTATTAAAGTCAGCAAGGACAACTTCGGTCCATTCAAATGGGGTGTGGTATTTTAATTCAAACATTTTCTGTACAACTTAAATAATAATGCGGGGATTTTAACGTATTTGATTTAAAAAATCTTGTAAGGCAGTAATTTATCTATCCGTCCTTTAGCCGTAGATTCAACTTTTAACGGGTGTTTAATATCGTTCCACGCGGTAACTTTGCCGCCCATATTCATTTTTTCAAAATCAGTTTTATCACTTTTTAACGCTAAAAAATTGCATAGCTTTTTATAGCTATCAGGCTTTGCTATATCAATGGATAAAAAATCGTTGTCACGGTTATTAAAGTACGTTTGAGCATCATTAAAATGTTTTTTATAACAGTCTGCTAAGTAACTATCGTCGCTAATATTATTAAGCGAAAGCTCACTAAACGTATTTAAATAACAACGTTTTATATGAATATTAAAGCCCCCGTCGCCGCGCGTTAAATTAGTGTGCATACGCGTTAAAAGCTGTTTTATTGATACAAGCCATGCACCAAGTTCGCGCTCTAAATAAATAAACTTAGAGTCTGGGTAATGAATATCAAGCGCTTTAAAGTCATTAAATATGGGAGTGTCGGCAATCGCGTTAGCATTTTCAAAACAAGCATTAGTATACGCGGTATGCGCCGTTGTAATACCAAGCTCTAAAAATGCGTGGCACACACTAGTAGTGCCGGTACGTGGTAAACCTATTATAAATATTTTGCTCATTAACTTTTCTTTAATTATCCGCGTGTCACTAGCAATACAAAGGCGCTAACAATAATCACTAAAAATGTAGTAATGGTACCAATTTGGCGATATTTCAGGCTTTTTTCTACTATGCCTAAATTTTGAAACACACGGCCTATTAATAACGCACCACCTAATATATGACAGTAATGGCTAGCAAGCCCTTGGTACTCTGCCAAAAAAAGTAAAATTAAAGCAATTGGAACGTACTCCATAAAGTTAGCGTGGGCACGCACAGCACGTTGTAGCGTTGCGTTACCATTATCACCAAGTGATATCTGCTCCGCGCGGCGCACTTTTATTACATTAAAGCTCAAATAAATGTAAAAGAATGCAAGTAATGCAGCATAAGTTGAAATGATCACGGCGTTTTCCTGTTATTTTTATCGCATAAGCATGCGCTTTATTATTGTGGGCGTGATAATAACATATAAATTTGAGCAGCATTATCAGAAGTTTAATAAATGCCTATGCTAAGCTAAGGGTATTAAGTTAGTAGAAAATCACATAAGGATTTTATGTTTGTACCTCGCAAAGTAGCCGACAGTTACCGTGAAATGATTAACAGTATTGGCTTTTACCCTTCTATGCTTTCAGTGGGCTTTTTAGTATTTGCCATTATAACTATGTCGGTTGAATATTTAGCCCCTATTGAGCAGCTGAAATCGTTTATATCGGTTGTACTTGTTGATAGCGCCGAAAACGCGCGTACTATTTTAAGCACTTTAGCGGGGAGTATTATTTCGCTTACTGTGTTTAGTTTTTCGATGGTAATGGTGGTTTTAAATTCGGCCAGTGCGAGTTTATCGCCCCGCGTAGTGCCTGGGCTTATTACGCGTAAATCACACCAAATGGTTTTGGGCTTTTATTTAGGCAGCATAATTTACTCAATTATTATGCTTATAAATATTAATAAACTTGAAGGTGGCAGTACGGCTATTCCTTCAATTGGTGTGTTGTTCGCACTTGTTTTTGGATTGATTTCATTAGGTTTATTTGTATTTTTTATACATTCAATCTCTCGCGCCATTCAGGTTGATAACGTATTAAATGGCTTGTTTAGCCAAACTAAAAACGAAATTAAAACAATAATACTAAGACAACAAGAGAACCCAGTTGAAGACTTTCCAGACTTTAGCAAGTGGCATTCGGTAAGCAGTAAAACGGAGGGATATTATAAAGGCGTACAAACCGATAAGCTGTGTGCCATTTTGGCAGAGCAAGATATAAAGGTGTATATCTCTGTTAACCAAGGCTATTTTACAGTTAAAGGTTACCCGTTTTTAAAATGTAATAAAGATATAGCAAACGATGAAGAGTTGATAAATAAAATTCTCGACTGCTTTATTTTTTATATAGAAGAGTACATCAGCGATCATTACCGTTATGGGTTAACGCAAATATCTGAGATTGCAGTTAAGGCAATGAGCCCGGGCATAAACGATCCCGGTACTGCGGTTAAATCAATTGATATGCTGAGTATTTTACTTATTCAACGACTTTCGATTAACGATATTAACTACTCGTTTAAGCACAGTGATAATGCCCCATTGTTGTACCTTCACGAAACAAGCTTTGATGAGTTATTACACGACAACTTTACACCGCTGCGTAATTACGCCAAAGGCGATGCATACGTAATGACAAACGTGCTTGAGGCATTTAAAAATATTTTGTTTGTTGCCCATAAAGATACCGATGCACGCAACAGTTTATTTAATTATTTAAATGCGATTGTTGATGACATAAATGAACATGTAACTAATGAATACGACAGACGCGAAGTGACTAATATGCTCAACTCAATAGCGCGTATTAGCCAAGAGCAAGGTGAGAAGTTGGTGGCACGTTTTGAGCACCACCAAAAATAAAGTTTAATCTATGTAGTACACAGCATAGCTTGAGGCAGTAACTTTAATCTCTCCAGCATGGTAGGCATCAGGTACATAGTTACTTGGTGCGCTATCAGCCATCATTACTTTTTCTGCACGCATGTACGGCTGCGACTGCACATTGAGTGGACTTAGTGACGCGCTATATAATCCTTTTAAATCAACGCCATAATCTTCACTAAACTCTTTTGCTGCATCCCGTGCGTCTTTAATTGCTAACTTTTGCGCTTTTTTATGCAGCTCGTTGTAGTTACTTGCTAAAAATTGCGTTTGATTAATTTCGTTAATACCGTTGTTAACTAAGCTTTGTAGTAACTCAGGGTATTTATTTATATCGCTGAGTTTTACTGTTAACGTACGAGAAACCTTAAAGCCTTTAAATTCTTGATTACCGGTAGTGCGGTTGTATTGGCTATCACGGTTTATTGAAATTTGTCCGGCGTTTATATCTCCCTCTTTAACACCAATTTCTTTAACGAGCTTAATTGCTTTAGCGATGGTTAAGTCGGTTTTATTTTTAGCTGCAATTAAGTCTTTATCAACTTCAGTAATACCTACACTAAGCTGTACGTAATCTGGCATTGTGGTAAGAGTAGCTTCGCCTTTAACATAAATATGAGGAGCATCGGGAGTCGCTGCCGCAAGTGCATCAAAACTAAGTACGTTTAAAGCCAGTGCACTACCTAAAACAAGAGTCAGTGTTTTCATTAAGTCGATCCTTTAATTTTGTAAACGCTATTAAAGACCTTACGTGGTTAATTAAATATGAACAAGCACAAAAAAACAGGCAATTGCCTGTTTTTTGTTAAGCGTTGTAACTGTGCCTACAACGTTATTTATTTTTAATTACGTATAAACCTAATTAAACACTACAACGTTTATAGTTACGGTATTTTGGTAACCAGTAATTTTTGTCGATTGCTGCCCATAACGCATCATCAGTAATCTCAAGAGCAACGCCCTCTTCGATTGCTTTTTTAGCAATGGCAAATGCAATACGCTTACTTAGCGTTTCAATTTCAGTCAAGGCTGGTAATAAACTACCTTTACCTGTGTTGGCACGCGGCGACGACTCTGCAAGCATTTCGCTAGACACGCTTAACATAGCATCTGTAATGCGTGTCGCTTTAGCTGCAATAACCCCTAAACCAATACCAGGAAAAATATAGCTATTGTTACATTGTGGGATTGGGAAAATTTCACCGTTGTGTTCAACCGGATCAAACGGGCTACCTGTTGCAACAAGCGCTTTACCGTCAGTCCACTTAATCACATCAGCAGGATGCGCTTCTACCTGCTTAGATGGATTACTCAATGGGAAAATAATTGGCTGTTCACAACCGGCGTGCATTGCACGAATAGCTTGCTCAGTAAATAAACCAGGTTGGCCTGAAACACCAATTAAAATGTCTGGTTGTGCACAGTGCATAACATCAAGAAGTGATGCGTATTCACCGCTGTAAGTCCAATCACTTAACGAGCCTTGCGGTTGTGCAAGTGCTTGTTGGAAATCGCGTAAGCCTTCCATACCCTCTGAAAGCAAACCAAAACGGTCAACCATAAATACTTGGCTACGCGCTTGAGCTTCTGTAATACCTTCAAAAACCATTTGGCTAATAATTTGCTCAGCAATACCACAACCAGCAGAACCTGCACCCACAAACACTACTTTTTGTTGGCTTAGGGTTGAATTTTTAACGCGACACGCAGCAAGTAAAGAACCTACAGTTACAGCCGCAGTACCTTGAATGTCATCGTTAAAGCTACAAATTTCATTGCGGTAGCGCTTAAGTAACGGCATTGCATTCGGCTGTGCAAAATCTTCAAACTGAAGTAATACATTTGGCCAGCGACGTTTAACCGCTTTAATGAATAAATCTAAAAACTCATCGTATTCGTCTTGAGCAATACGCTTATGGCGTGCACCCATGTACATAGGATCGTTTAAAAGTTTTTCGTTATTAGTACCCACATCAAGCATTACAGGCAATGTGTATGCAGGGCTTATACCACCACACGCAGTGTAAAGTGACAATTTACCAATTGGGATACCCATGCCACCAATACCCTGATCGCCTAGGCCTAAAATACGCTCGCCATCGGTTACAACAATCACTTTTACTTTACCTTTGGTAGCGTTGCGTAAAATGTCGTCAATTTGGTAACGATCTTCATACGAAATAAATAAGCCGCGTGCGCTGCGATAAATGTCTGAGAATTTTTCACAAGCGTCGCCAACTGTCGGCGTGTAAATGATTGGCATCATTTCTTCAAGATGATCACGCACTAAACGGTAGTAAAGTGTTTCGTTGTTATCTTGAATCGCACGTAAGTAAATATGCTTATTAAGGTTGTCGGTAAAGCTAGAATACTGCTGATAACAACGCTCAACTTGCTCTTCTATTGTTTCAAAGCGAGGAGGAAGTAAACCAGCAAGATTGAAATTTTCGCGTTCTTTTTTACTAAAGGCACTGCCTTTATTTAATAGCGGTGTTTCAATTAGGCCAGGGCCAGAATGATGAATATATAAGTAGTTAGGATCAGTATTAGTTGTCATATTTCCAGGCTTTAACGGAGTCTTAAGTTATGATCTGTCATTATCAGTGTTAAAGGTTTAATTGCAACGACAATTAAGCTAGTCAGACCATTGAGAGAAAATACATGCGGGCTTCACTGCCCACATGCATATTATACATAATTTAAAATTGTATAGTGGCGTTATTATCAGTTAAATCAGATAACGCAACACCTTCACGGCGAGGGTCCGCACCACCATATAAGGTATTATTTTTAACTTCAACTGCGTGTAAGCCTGAGTTTAAATCAATAATACGTACATTGTGGCCACGTTTAGTAAGCGCAGGCGCAATGGCTTCAATGGTTGTGCCTTTTTCAAGGCTGGTGTAATCGTTACGATTTGTTGTACGCGGCAAGTTAATAGCGTCTTGTGCTGATAAATTCCAGTCAATAACACCCACAACAACTTGTGCAACGTAATCTATGATACGACTACCACCAGGTGAGCCTACAATTAAACGTAAGCTACCATCTTTATTAAATACCATTACCGGTGACATAGAGCTACGCGGGCGTTTACCAGCCTCTACACGGTTTGCTACTAGCTTACCGTTTTTACGTGGCGATAACGAAAAGTCAGTTAGTTGGTTATTTAAAATAAAGCCATTAACCATAACCGTAGAGCCAAACGCCATTTCAATTGAACTGGTCATCGAAACTGCATTACCTTTACTATCTACAATAGAGACATGCGAAGTAGAAGGTAACTCGTATGAATCATCCATTGCATAACTTAAGTACCCTACAGGATTACCTGCTACGGCTTTTTGGTCTGTTTCGGTAATTAATTTAGCGCGTGAGGCAATGTAATCTTTGTTTAAAAGCTCTTTTGTAGGTACTTGAGTGAAATCGGGATCGCCCATGTACATATCGCGATCGGCAAATGCAATACGCGAAGCTTGGCTAAAGTAATGAATCGCCTTTTCGCCATTTGGTTTAAGTGCGCTCATATCTTTATGCTCAAGTAGGCCAAGCATTTGTAGTACTGCTACACCGCCACTACTTGGTGGTGCCATAGAACACACGTTATAAGCACGGTATTGTATACATACCGCATCGCGTTCTTTACTTTTATAATCTGCTAAATCTTGCACACTTAATTTACCAGGGGCAATTTTAGAGTGCTGTACAGCATTAACCATTTGTTTAGCGTTTTCGCCTTTGTAAAATGCATCAATGCCCTGCTTTGCAATGTCTTTGTATAAATCAGCAAGTGGTTGATTCTTTTTAACGCTACCCGCTTCGATTAATTTACCATTTGGGTAAAAGTATTCGTTAATAATTGGCATGCTCAGCACGCCTGGGTTTAACTGGCGTGCTAATAAACCATGTAAACGCGGAGAAATTACAAAACCTTGCTCTGCAAGTTCAATAGCCGGTTTAAAAAGCGCTTCCCACGGCAATGTACCGTATTGTTTATGCGCGCTTGCAAAGGCATGTAAAATACCAGGCACACCAACAGAGCGTCCGCCTACTACAGCTTCAATCCATTTAACGGCTTTACCATGCTTATCTAAAAACAGCGTTTCGTCTGCATTTGCAGGTGCTGTTTCGCGGCCATCAAAACTAGTCAGCTTATTGTTTGCTTTGTTGTAGTACATCATAAATGTACCACCGCCAATACCTGACGACTGCGGTTCAACTAAAGTAAGCACTAGTTGAGTAGCAATGGCAGCATCTACGGCACTGCCGCCTTGGGCTAAAATTTGTTGACCGGCTCTTGAGGCATATGGATTTGCCGCAGCAACCATGTATTTATCACCTTGCACTACTTTTTTATGAATTAATCCAGTAGCGGCTTCAGGTTCGCGAGTTTCAATTTGAGTTGCTTGCTGTGCAAATGAAGGCAGTGATACTGCGCACAGTCCAATGGCAAATAATGAGTTAAGTTTAAAATGCATAAAAATACTAAAAACACTTAATTACGTAGTTGTATTTGGCATCTTAAAGTTAAACGGGCACAATATGCAAAAATTTTGACTAAAAAAATATAATAAAATGCTTAATTTACCTATTCAACCACGTTATATATTACCGCCTATTATTCTGCTGCTATTTAGTACCATTTTTGCTGCATTTGATTTAAATAATTTACTTGAATTTAACCGAAGCCTAATTGATGAAGGCGAACTGTGGCGAATCTTTTCTAGCCAATTTGTTCATGCCAATTGGGCTCATTTGGGATTAAATGCCAGTGGTGTTTTATTAATATGGCTTTTACATGGCGAATACACATCACCTACTCGCTACGCTTTTAACACAAGTGCGCTAGCACTGTGGTGTGGGCTCGGCGTGTACTGGTTTTGCCCAAACATACATATTTACACCGGATTAAGTGCTCTGCTGCATGGTGTAATTATTTGGGGGGCAGTTAAAGATATAACTGTAGGGCTTAAGTCTGGTTATTTATTATTTGTAGGCGTATGGATTAAAATAGCGTTTGAGCAATTTAGCGGCCCTAATGCTGATATAGGAAAGCTTATTAACTCCACTGTGGCTATTGACGCACATTTAATTGGTGTAATTGGCGGGACTCTGCTTGCCATACCACTGGTTATAGAACTCTTTAATAAGAACTTTAAAAAGAACTTTAAAAATAAAAAATAAAGTTAGATTTTGTTCAATCCAATAAAAACGCCGCATAGGTTAACTAAACCAATGCGGCGTTTTTGTTTTTATAATTTAATAGTTAAAGATTAAAGCGTTTCTTTAAATAATTTATGAATACGGCGGTATTCGTCTAACCAACTTGAAGGCTGTACAAAACCATGTGGTTCAACAGGGAATATAGCTGTTTCAAAGTTTTGTTTTTCAAGCTCTATTAAGCGCTGTACTAAACGCACTGAGTCTTGAAAAAACACGTTATCGTCAACCATGGGTGCATTAATGAGTAAACGTTTGTTTAAACCCTCAGCGTAATAAATTGGCGAGCTGCGCTCATACGCAATCGGGTCAACATCAGGATGGTTTAATATATTAGCCGTGTAACCTGTGTTGTAATGCGCCCAGTCGGTAACAGGTCGTAGTGCCGCACCTGATTGAAATAACTCAGGCGCAGTAAACAATGCCATAAAGGTCATAAAGCCGCCGTAAGAGCCACCATAAGTACCGACTGCTTTGGTATCAACGTTGGCATTTTGCGCCATCCATTTAACGCCATCGGCTAAATCTTGTGTTTCAGGTGTTCCCATTTGACGATAAATCGCGGTGCGCCAATCACGCCCGTAACCTTTAGATGCGCGGTAATCCATATCCATTACTATGTAACCTTCATCAGCGAGCAATGAATGAAACATAAATTCACGAAAATAAACCGAAAATCCCATATGTGAGTTTTGTAAGTAACCCGCGCCGTGGTTAAAAATAACTGCTTTGCGATTTTTACCTACTTCACCTTCAACGTAATCAGCTGGGTAGTACACTTTTGCGTATATTGGTTGTTCGGTATGGCTAGATGGCACGGCAACAATTTTAGGTGCAGTTAGCTTTTTAGCTAAAAACTCATCCGACACAGTATGCGTTAATCGCGTTGCTTTTGTATTGGCTTGTGCGTCAGCTACATAAAGCTCATTAGGCATGGTAATTGTAGAGTGCTTAAGGAGTAACTTGGTTTCATCTGGGCTTAACGTGTAATCAGTCATGCCATTTAAATCAGTAACTTGCTCGCTATTACCTGTTTGCGGGTTAACACGGTAAATTTCGTACAGACCTGGGTGTTCAACATTCGCTTTGTAATAAATTGCGCTGTCGTCACTTGTAAGCGTTAAGTTAGAAACCTCAAATTGGCCTTGTGTAAGCGCAGTTGCACTTCCATTGACTGGCTTTTTATAAAGTTGGCTGTAACCCGACTCTTCCGATAGGTAATAAAGCGTGTTCGAGTTATGTAACCACCCAAAGTCGTTAAACGCATAAGCAATCCATGCATCGTCGTGTAGGCGATGTTGCGACACAAGTTTATTGTTTTTAAAATCTACGGTAGCAAGCCAGCGGTCTTTGTTATCCCATGCTTCGAGCATGATAGCCACTTGCGAGCCGTCATCGTTCCATACTATTGGGCTTTGCTCAAAACCCCAGTCCATAATAAGGTTAATGCCACGAGGCGCCTTTTTAGACTTATATGTTTTACCTTTCCGTGCATAGTTTTCTTTTTTAACTGCGGCTAAAACATCTTCGTCAAAGCCCGGTAAAGTATTAAAGCTAAGTGATGTTTGCTCTTTATTAGTTAAATTGATGTAGACAAGCTTTGACGTTTCTTCTTTAGCGTCAGCTACTCGGCGGCGTGCTTTTTTAGGTTCAATCGTTGCATCATTAGTGATGTAATTTGGCATAATATCGCCATCACCACGCCAATCAGTTTGCTTTTGTACAACAACTAATAACGCATCACCATTTGGCGAAAGCTGAGCCTCAGCAACTTTATTACCGTCACCTAAGTAGTAAGCCGTATTAGCAATTGAATCGTTTTGTTCATTAATTTGCTCATTACGTGCTTGCTTGTCTTTTTTATTTTTTTGTTGAAGCGCCACAAACTTAATCAATTTATGCTGCTCTTTAGCAATATACGTGCTTGGCTCTTCAATCCCTTTTGGCTCATCAGTAAGTTTTAAGTTAGCAAGCTCGCTCGTTAAGCCTGTTTTTAAATCAACTTTAAAAAACACATTGCCTTGGCGGTAAACTAAATCGCCATTATTTAAAAATTGTGGTTTAGACTCGTTTGCTGATGTCGCTGTAATTTGCTTAAGTTCACCCGTTTTTAGGTTTTTAACAAACACATTGCCTTTAAATGTATAAGCCGCCATTGTTTTATTTTTAGAATAAACGGCTTTATTAGAACCCACAGTATGAAGTTTTTTAAGAGCTACCTGCTCTGCTGTTTGGCTAGTAACAGATTGGCTAAATAAATTGCGTAGTGTATTACCTTGCTCTTTTTGAGCATAAATTATAGTTGCCGAATCGCTAGCCCAGTAAGCGTTCTCTGGTTGATTGCCCATCCAATCAGGATCGGCCATTGCTTGTTCTAGCGTTATTTTTTGTGAGCCGATATCTGCTGGCGTGTTCACAACCGCAGCAACCTTACTTGCTGGTAAAGCACTTTGCTGTGTTGATGAGGTGTTAGCGGTAGCGCTACAACCTGCAAGCATAACACTTGAGGCAACAGCTAAGGCCACTAACGTTTTAGATGAAGAAAAATTAAAAATCATAGTGCTTCTATACGGTTATTATAATTAAGCCGTATTTAAGCAGAAGCACTTGAGTTATTGCAATTTTTTAAGATAAATAGCCATTAAACAGGGTAAAGCTCTGTTTACTAGCGCCTCTTTTGTTAACAGGCGTTATTCAATTACCAAATCAAGCCAAACCATGCGGTGATCGCTCGATGCGTTTCTATCTTTAATTAAACGATATTCACTACTCGTTTTAGTAGGCCAAAACACACCACCGTCCTTAATTTTTAAACCATAGTTTGACGGTAAAACGTAATCAACACGCGCTTGCCAATTAGCACTGTAATTTTGTGCATAAGGCACTGCATACTGCTCTTTAGCGCCCTCACTTTTTGGAACAAAGCTTGCATTTATCAATGGATTTTTAAGCAGTTGATCAGTGGTACTTGTGCGGGCTTTATCGCCTTCAGGGGCTGCATTTAAATCACCTAAAATAACAAACCGAGAGTAAGTTTTTAAACCGCCCTTTTCGCCTTTATCATCGTAAATATACTTAGCGTTTGAAACGTAATCGGCAATTAACCTTACTTCATCGTGGTTACGTTTGCCGTTTCTATCCTCTTCACCGTCAAATACAGGAGGTGTTGGGTGAGATGCAATAACATGAATGGTTTTATCATTTACGTTAATAGGTAAATCCCAAAACGATTTAGAGCTAAGTCTTAACGCTTGCCATTCTTGTGTGTTATACCAGTTTTCGCCTGTTTTAGGCATTACGGGCATTTGTGCATTTGGCATGTCTTTATATTTAAAGGTTTGAAGGGTTCTTACTTTATCAAAATCGATTGGGTATTTTGACAAAATAGCCATACCGTAATGGCCTTCAAAAAAGCCAAAACCTTGTGCATCGCCCATCACGCCATTTTTCTTGCCATCGTTATCTAAATCAAACTCGGTAGCTAGGCCTGTATTTACAGGGGCAATATAAGAGTAAGGGTAATTAATAGCGGCTTGTTTTTGCTGACCTACATTTAAATAATGTTGATTAAAGTATTCAATTCCCTGCTCTTTTGGGATGTAATCAAATTCGTTAAGTAAAATAATATCAGGGCGAACACGTTGAATAATTTCCGCTATGTTCTTAATTTGCTGGTGGTTTGCTTTAAGTGCATTAACTAAAGCATCACTTTTAACTTGCTCACCTTTAGGGGTGTGATTAGTTGCATCCATACTTACATTAAAAGTAGCAACACGAAGAGAGTCTGATGCAAATGCACTGTTACTAAAAAAAGGACTAAAAGAAGCGGCAACAAGTAGTGCGCTATAAATTGCTTTAAGTTTCATTAAATAATTTCACTGTAAAATTTTAGACTCAATCATTATTTCACAATCTAGGTAACCTTGCGCTTTTTTTAAGTACAAAAAAATGCCGAGCAAGCTCGGCATTTAATAAAACGGTTAGCCATTTAATGAAGGATTAAATTTGCCGCCGCTTTTAAAATACCTGGATAATCATGCTCAGGTAGATATTCAGTAAGCTCACCTAATTTATCTGCTAGGTCGTTCATGCTAGTGGCCGATACGTTTATATGGCCCATTTTACGACCTGGTTTTGCAGTTTTACCGTACCAATGGCTAGTCACATCTGCATATTTAAGTACGTCAGCTGGAATATTAGGTTGCCCTAGTACGTTTATCATCGCGGTAATGTGTTTAAGCTCTGTATTACCAAGCGGTAAACCTGCAACAGCACGCATGTGGTTTTCAAACTGTGAGCAATGGCAGCCTTGTTGCGTCCAGTGGCCTGAGTTATGTACGCGCGGTGCAATTTCGTTAACGAGTAACGTGCCATGTACATCAAAAAACTCAATAGCTAACACGCCAACGTAGTTAAGCTCGTTTGCTATTTTTGTAAATGCATCGTTTGCTTGCGCTTCAACGCTGTGATTATTTTTACCAGCAATAGAAAGCGTTAATACACCATTAGTGTGCTCGTTTTCTGTTAGCGGATAAATAGCAACGTTACCGTGTTTATCGCGCGCACCAATAATAGATACTTCACGATCAAACGGGATCATTTTTTCAGCAATAATTGTATGTGGCGCAAGCTCGGTGCCCGATGCAATAAAATCAGACATTTGTGACCAAATTTCGTCTATTTGACTATCCGATTTTAAACGCCATTGGCCTTTTCCATCGTAACCCGCTTGGCATGTTTTAATAACAAGTGGCTTTCCTAGGGTTTTAACTGCGTGTTCAAGATGCGCTTTTTCAGTAATTAATTGATACGGCGCACAAGTTACGTTTGTTTTATCAAGCAATGCTTTTTCAAGCGAGCGATCGCCACCGGTTTTAATAGCGGCTTTCCCTGGGTAAAACTTATTGCTGTTACAGCAAAGTGTTAATACGTCATCAGGAATGTGCTCAAACTCTGCAGTAATTGCATCAGCGTTTAATATTGCTTGTTCAAGTGACGTGCTATAAACCTCACCAGTTAGCGGATGCTTAATTTGCTTGCTGCCTACATCGTATGCAACCACATTTAAATTAAGCGGCGCGCCTGCAAGACTCATCATACGTGCAAGTTGCCCTGCACCTAATATTAAAATATTCATTATTACTCTGCAGGGTTTGGATTAGCTAATATAGTGTCGGTTTGAGCTTTACGAAACGCTTCAATTTTTGCAAAAATTTCTGGATTTTGACACCCTAAAATTTGTGCGGCTAGTAAACCTGCGTTTGCTGCGCCCGGCTCACCAATTGCAAGTGTGCCCACTGCAACGCCTTTAGGCATTTGGCAAATAGATAAAAGTGAATCAACACCATTTAATGCTTTTGATTTTACAGGCACGCCCAGTACAGGAAGCGATGTAAAAGCAGCAGCCATACCTGGTAAATGAGCCGCGCCGCCAGCGCCAGCAATAATAACTTTAATACCGCGTTCTGCGGCTGAACTTGCGTAATCAGCAAGTAATTGAGGAGTGCGGTGTGCAGACACGACTTTAGTTTCGTACTTAATGCCAAAATGCTCAAGCATAAGTGCTGCATGTTCCATGGTTGGCCAATCTGATTTAGAACCCATAATAATGCCAACAGTCATAAATACTCCTCAGTAATGTATTTTTAAAATAGCGGACTTATGTCCTGTTTAAGCCGGGTATTATACCCAAAGCCATATTAATTGCGACTAATACAAAGCCACAAAAACAAAAAAAGCCATGTTTAAACATGGCTTTTTAGGGTTAACGGGTAAATAGCTAATTAAGCTTCTTTACTCGCTAGGTATTCTGCGTAGTTGCCTCTAAAGTCAATGATTTTACCATCTTTAACTTCCCAAATTCGGGTAGCTACCGATGATACAAATTGACGATCGTGCGATACAAACATTAATGTACCTTCGTAGGCTTCAAGTGCTAAGTTAAGCGCTTCAATAGATTCCATATCCATGTGGTTGGTTGGCTCATCCATTAGCAATATGTTTGGTTTATGCATCATAATTTTACCAAACAGCATGCGGCCTTGCTCACCACCTGAAATTACTTTAACTGACTTCTTAATATCGTTTTGAGAGAACAGCATACGACCTAAGAAGCTACGAACCACTTGCTCGTCGTCGCCCTCTTGTTGCCATTGCTCCATCCACTGAAACAAGTTCATGTCGGTTGCAAACTCATCTGCGTGATCTTGCGCGTAGTAACCAATATTTGCATTTTTTGAGAACTTAAACTCACCGGCTTTAGGAGCTAAGCGCCCTGCTAATGTATTAAGTAATGTTGTTTTACCAACACCATTTTCACCAATAATAGCAATACGTTCGCCAACTTCTACTAAACCTTCAAGCCCAGAAAACAACGTGTTGTCATCAAAGCCTTGCGTTAAGTTATTCATTTCAAGCGCGTTTCTGAATAACTGCTTTTCTTGGTCGAAGCGAATAAACGGCGTTTGGCGTGAAGACGCTTTAACTTCGTCTAACTGAATTTTGTCGATACGTTTAGCGCGCGATGTTGCTTGCTTAGCTTTAGATGCGTTAGCAGAGAAACGTGATACAAACTGTTGAAGTTCAGCAATTTGGTTTTTCTTCTTCGCGTTTTCGCTAAGTAGTTGCTCACGTGCTTGCGTTGCTGCAAACATGTATTCGTCGTAGTTACCTGAGTAAATACGTAGCTCACCGTAGTCAATATCGGCCATGTGAGTACACACAGAGTTTAAAAAGTGACGGTCATGCGAGATGATTATCATGGTACAGTCGCGTTGGTTTAACACGTCTTCTAACCACTTGATGGTGTAAATATCCAAGTTATTGGTAGGCTCATCAAGTAGCATTATATCTGGGTCTGAAAACAACACCTGTGCAAGTAGCACACGTAGTTTAAAACCCGGTGCAATTTCTGACATTGGGCCAAAGTGTTGGTCTGTGCCAATACCTACGCCTAATAGAAGCTCGCCTGCTTTAGATTCAGCAGAGTAACCATCCATTTCAGCAAACTCAGTTTCAAGATCGGCTACTTTCATACCGTCGTCTTCACTCATTTCTGGTAAAGAGTAAATACGGTCGCGTTCTTGTTTTATTTTCCACAGCTCTTTGTGACCCATGATCACAGTATCAATTACTGAGTATTCTTCGTAGGCAAACTGGTCTTGGTTTAGTTTAGCAACACGTTCATTTGGATCAGTACTTACATTACCTGAAGACGCTTCGAGCTCACCACTTAGAATCTTCATAAATGTTGATTTACCACAACCATTTGCACCGATTAAACCGTAACGGTTTCCGTCGCCAAATTTTGCTGAGATATTTTCAAATAATGGTTTAGCACCAAATTGCATGGTGACATTAGCTGTACTAATAATAGCGCTACCCTCCAAAGGAGTAATGATGTATTTAAATTGCGCGCAGTTTAAACCAAATTGCCCTGTTTTTCTATGAAAGTTTAAAGGCAAACCACTGCGTTTTAGGCATTTATTATGGCTATGTAGTTAGTAGTAAAAATAACGGATTAGATTTAATGGTTTCGTTAATTTTTATTCAACTTATTCTAATTAAAATTCATAAAGTATGTTTTACAAACAGGCATAAGAGATTAGAAATTACGATACAAATTAGAGTAAAAACACTTTTAACGTGTTTGTGTGTTTACTTAACTCATTTTTGTACAACCTATAACAATAAAAAGTTATATTTATGAAAATAAAGCACTTTTAGAGCTTTTGCACTAGTCGCTATTTTTTAATCAAGATGAAATTAATTCAAATTAGAATTTTAACACACCACTTATTACCAATCCTTTTTACCTACAAAACAACTAAAAAAACAAACCTCAGCAACACTTGAAAAACAAAATTAACCTTGAGTGAATGTTAATTAAGTTTTCCTTCAAATTTTGTTGATTTTTTTTCACTTTTGAGCCGTTTATTGCTTTGTTAGTCTTCGAATCTGAATTTTTACCTACGTAAAAAACTGACCAATTTACACAGGGCAACACACAAGATGAGCAAAAAATTAGCGACGCTTATTAGCGCAAGTATTGTATTCGCACCCGCTGTTTCGGCAGTAGAGTTATACAAAGATGACAAAAACACTGTTGAAGTAGGTGGATATCTTGATGTGCGTGTAATTAATACACAAAACGAAACCGAAGTTGTTAACGGTACCTCGCGTATTAACTTTGGATTTACCCGAAAGCTTAAGAAAGACTGGACTGCCCTCGCACTCGTAGAATGGGGTGTAAACCCTGTTGGCAGCAGCGATATTATTTATAACAATCGTTTTGAGTCTATTCAGGATGAGTTTTTGTATAACCGTTTAGGTTACGCAGGCCTTTCACACGAAAAGTACGGTCAACTTACCATTGGTAAACAATGGGGTGCATGGTACGACGTAGTTTATGGTACAAATAATAGCTTTGTATGGGATGGTAATGCAGCTGGCGTTTACACCTATAACAAAGACGATGGCGCTGTAAATGGCACTGGCCGTGGCGATAAGTTAGTGCAGTACCGCAATAGCTATAACGATTTTAGTTTTGCAGTACAAGCGCAGCTTAAAAACAGCGAATTTTATACCTGTGACGTAAGCGATATTTCAGAAGAAGAATGCGAAACGCTATGGAACTCTGGCGATAGTGCAGCCCAAGAAGTTGAATTTAACTACACATTTGGTGCATCTGTAACATATACCCCTACCGATATGCTCACGCTTACAGCGGGTATTAACCGTGGCGAGTTTGATTTAACGTTTGGCGATGGTTCTACTCGCAATGTTGAAGATTTAATTTACGGTGCAGGCATTATGTGGGGCAACATTGATAAGCCCGGACTTTACGTTGCTGCCAACATAAATAAAAACAAAAACCACGACACCGATAATATTGGTCGCTTAATTGATGACGCAATAGGTATAGAAACATTTGCATCTTATCGCTTTGATAACGATTTTCGCCCTTTTATTGCCTACAACGTGTTTGATGCCGGTGATGACTACGTAATTCAGCCAAACTTTAACGCCGATCCAGACGATATATTTAAGCGTCAGTTTGCTGTTATTGGCCTTCACTACTTAATTGACGAAGACACTATTGCCTACGTAGAAGCGCGTAAAGACTTTAGCGACTTTGAAAGTGATAACGACGATCAACAAGCACAAATGGAGCAGTCGGAAGATGACGGTATAGCATTTGGTTTTAGATATAAGTTCTAAATATAAGCTCTAAATATAAGTTTAAAAACGACTACAACTTCCCTAAGCACAACCCTTTTAGCCCTTTTAACTTTTTTAACTGGGCTTTTTTTATTCCGCCATACTTTTTTCAATACTCGATTTTGCATTTAAGGCTATTTCAACAAATGCATTAACAGCTGCATTGGTATCTGCTTTTTTAATTTGTAATAGCACCGGGATTTGCGTGAGTACGTCGCTCAGTTTTATAAAATGGCACCCTTCACTATATAATTTACGTACGCAATATGGCGCAATTGCCACACCAAGGCCAGCAGCTACTTCAGTAACTAATGTTTGCATATGCCTAGGTTGGCTAATAATGTTCGGTGAAAAATGAGCTTGTTTGCATTGCAAAATGGTTTCATCAAAAAGACCAAGTGCTTCCTCTCTATTAAAAATAATAAAAGGCTCATTTTTTAGTTTAGCTAAATCAATATTTTTATAATTTGCCAGCGCATGGTTTTGATTAACGATGGCCACCAATGAATCTACATAAATAGTATGACTTACAAATTCATCATTAATTGAATCAGGTAAAGGCCGTGAAAAACCCACATCAATTAAATCATTTTTAAACGCATGTATTTGCTCAGTTGCAGTCATTTCAAACAATGTAACGTGTACGCTTGGGTATTGCTGTTTATATTCTCGAACCAGTGCTGCCATAAAGGTTAAACATGCCGAGCTTAAGTGCGCAATATTAAGTGTACCTACCTGCCCGTTGTGGGCACGTTTAACCTGAGTTTTAGCTTTGTCAGCTAGAGCCAAAATAGCGCGTGCATCTTTTAATAGCTGCTCACCCGCTTGAGTTATTGCAACATCGCGTGAATTTCTTATAAACAGCACAACATCAAGCTCGCTTTCGAGCTGTGCAATATGCCTACTTATTGCAGGTTGCACGGTGTGTAGCTCTTTGGCCGCTTCTGAAAAACTCTGATGCTTGGCCACGCTGACAAAACTTTTTAATGTTTTAATATCCATTACGCACCTTAAATACATTATTTGCATAGATTCTATAAAATAATATCATTTTTGTTATAGGTAAAGAACTCATACCATAGCGGCATGAGTTAACAACACTAGACAGCTATGACCAAACCTGAACAAAATCAGTCATTAAGTCGATTTATTTTATTACTAATGACCACTGCAATTGCCGCAACAGCAGCAAACTTGTACTACAACCAGCCTATTTTACCGCTTATAGCGAACGAATTTAATTTAACTGATTCGCAGCTTGGGAGTATTCCCGCACTTACACAAATTGGTTACGCGTTTGCGTTATTATTTATTTCTCCGTTGGGTGACTCGATTGCTCGCAGGCGTTTAATTACTATTTTGTCGTGCTTATTAGTAGTGGCTTGTAGTGCAGCAATGCTTGCACCTAACTTACCTTTATTACTTATATCGGTATTTTTAATTGGTGTAAGCGCCAATATAACCCAGCAATTAATACCCTTTGCAGCATCGCTTGTATCGAGCGAGCAAAAAGGTGCCACGTTAGGCACATTAATGATGGGCTTAACCATCGGTATTTTACTTTCAAGAACGTTAAGTGGGTTTGTAGGTGAGCAATTTGGTTGGCGAAATGTATTTTTAATGTCGGCAGTACTCGCGGCATTATTTGGTATATTACTGCGCGTGTTTTTACCTAGCAATAAGCCACACACTAATTTGCGTTACTGGCCTCTCATTAAAAGTACGTTGGCGTTGTTTATTAAACATAAATCACTGCAGCATTTTACACTTTCGGGCGCATTTTGGTTTGCATCATTTAATGTGCTTTGGGCAACACTTGCAATTTATGTAAGTAACGAGCCATTTAACTACAACGCTCAACAAGCCGGTTTATTTGGTGTAATAGCATTGGCTGGCGTAATTGGCGCTAAGTCGTCGGGTAAATGGGTCAGCAAACTGGGATCTAAAGCTCTAATTATGATTGCACTTACGCTTGCGGCAATCGGCTTTGCTATTACAGGTTTGTTTAATGGCAGTTTAGCGTCGTTAGTTATTGGCATTATTCTAATCGACTTCGCCATATTTAGTGCACAAGTGGCTAACCAGGTGCGTGTTTTTAGTATTGACCCCACTGCGCAAAGTCGCATAAATGGAATTTACATGCTGGGTTATTACATTGGAGGCGCTGTTGGCTCAATGGTTGGTGTTAAAGCATTTGCACTTTATCAATGGCATGGCGTTGTTGCTGTAAGCATTATATTTATTTTGCTAAGTGGCATTTTTAATTCATTTGCTAAAAAGTAATCGCTTAAAACTTAAGGAGTAAAAATGGGTACGTTAAAAACAGCGGGTAGCTTTACATTACTGTGTATCGCCAGCTTAACTATTATGGTGGGAACCCTACTTGCGCCAGGTTTAGTAAGTATTTCACAAGGATTAGGTATAACCGATAACACCGTACTTTTAATTACGTTGCCATCGTTAGGCGCTGTGGTTTTTGCGCCGCTAGCAGGAAAATTAATAGATAAATACGGAGCTTATAAACTTTTAGTAATTGGGTTATTTTTATATGGGGTTGCAGGTGCCAGTGCTTACTTTTTAAAAGGCCCAACGCTTGTATTTGCTAATCGATTTTTACTCGGCGGTATAACTGCTGTGGTAATGGCAAGTTGTACGGTTTTAATTTCTGCTTGGTACACAGGCGAAGCACGCCTTGGCATGATTGCAAAACAAGGCATGGCGATAGAGTTAGGCGGTGTTATATTTTTATTTTTAGGCGGATTATTAGCGTCGCAATTTTGGGCGCTGCCATTTTCACTTTATTTAATAGCGTGGGTATTTTTGGCCATGCTTTTATTGTTTGTGCCAAGTAAAAACTCACTGGCTAGTAATAACGATGAAGTGTCAGAACATCTACATCACAAAGCTAATAATGGTCTCTCGTTAAAAAGCGTTTATGTAATTTCAACACTCGCGATGACCATATTTTTTACGTCTACTGTGTTACTACCCATTACAATGAACGAAGAAAACTTTAACGAATCACAAATAGGCCAACTACTCGCATTTATATCTTTAGTGGCTATAGTTACCGCAGGCTTTATGCCTAAAATAACAAAGAAGCTTGGTGAGCCCAAGGTTTTGGCATTTGCCTTTTTAGCGTTTAGTTTATCGTATATTTGTTTTACACAAGTAAGCACCCTACTTTTAATTTTAGGCGCAATATTAATAGGTATAGGATTTGGTTTTAGTATCCCGCTTTTAAACCATATGACGGTAGAGCTCAGTGATGTGAAAGTACGCGGCCGTAATTTATCGTACTTTACGATGGCTGTATTTTCGGGTCAGTTTTTTACCTCATTTATGCAGTACATACCTGGTGGTGAAAAAAACGTATTTATAATTTGTAGCGTTTCAGCATTTATAATTGCACTGGTATTGTTTTTTAAACCGATCAAAGCAAAGTAGTCGTAACTTAAAAAAGAGCATTTTTATAAATGCTCTTTTTTATCTAAACCTCCCGCTTTATTATTTGCACTACCTCACTGATTACTTTTTTCTAATTTAACTCTATTGCTAAGTTTACCATTATAACAACATTTAGCATGATGTGTTCTTTTACTATAAAGCCACCAGCTAATTTATATTAACTGCATTAAGAGTGTAAAAAGATGGTGAAATTATATTGAAATTGCAAAGTACTTACACTGCTTATTGCTGATCACAAAGGCGTAAGGCTGATTAAAAGCAGTAACAAATAGATGTGTATATGCTCATAGGTACTGACTGGATTCTAACTCAATAGCTGAATACTGTATATAAACACAGTATATATATTTCCTGTCAAAAATAACTTAAACCAACTTCCCTTTGTAAGTCGTTAATAATATTAAACTAAATAAAGTGCTATAAAACTGATTCGTTATCATAAATAGATAAAACAGCGGTAACTGTATATGCATACAGTTACCACTTAAACCTATCTAACCTACTTTTTAATAAACGCACTATAACCAGCTAATGCCTTTGATACACTAAGTGGTGGATTATCTGAATGCTCAGCACCTTCGTTTATAGCGCTTTGCCACGCAAGGTTATTATTAGGGTTTGCTTTTAAAGCAGACTCTAAATTATTAAACGCTTTTAACATTAACGGATGCTCTGCTCCACCCACCGAAAGATATAAATAAGTAGGCGCCTTAACTTTGTTAGCTTGAGTAGTTAAAAACGCTTCTACATTATTAACCACTGTCATGTCGTCATACCAAGCCGCTGGGCTAAATGCAAAGTAGCCATTAAACAGTTCAGGCCTTGTATGAAGTGTATAAAGTACAAAGCTGCCACCGGCCGAAAAACCACTTAATACACGGTTATTACTAAGCTTATATTTTGCCGATAAATACGGGAATAACTCAGTTTCAATAAACGCTAAAAACTTGTCGGCTTCACCATTAGGCTCTATAAGTATTTCGCCCTCTGGGCGCGCTTGTGTATTTACATCTTGGCGAGCATAGGGAGGCACTAAATCGCGATTACGTGTATCTGTAAAAAACAAATTAGGAATAGACACCAATATAGCCTTATCCCCTTTTTCGCTCTTAGCTTGTTTTGTAAGTGCTTTGTCCCATGTATCTAAATTAAAGTTACCATCGGTTTTAATAATTAACGGATACGCTTTTTTAGGATTGTAATTAGCGGGTAATCTTATAAACACTTTGCGCGACTCATTAAGCACGCTTGAGTTAATTGTTACGTCTGTATAGGCCGATACATAATGGTTGTAATAACGTATGGCTAAAATACCGATAGCAAAAATGACTACGGCTAAACTTAAATTAATAAAATAGTGTTTTGTTATTTTTATTGCCATGCGGCATTCCTTTAAATGTTTAGGAGTTATTTAATCGAGCTTAACCCATTGTTTTATTTCAAGCGCGGTCATAATAAGCTCAACCGAAAACGCGGCTAAAATCATCCCCATCACACGCGTTAAAATAGACGCGCCGCCAGTACCAATAAGCTTAATTATTTTACCCG
The DNA here is from genome assembly GCF_011378705.1 of Pseudoalteromonas sp. SA25. Classification (NCBI taxonomy): domain Bacteria; kingdom Pseudomonadati; phylum Pseudomonadota; class Gammaproteobacteria; order Alteromonadales; family Pseudoalteromonadaceae; genus Pseudoalteromonas; species Pseudoalteromonas sp. SA25. The sequence goes on from NZ_WTKV01000013.1 coordinate 85,304, forward strand.
AAAGCAGCAACAGTATTAAAGTAATACCCAACACACCAATTGTAACAAGCGCTGTGCCTATTTGAGTAGTAATTGGGTGTATGTGGTTGTCGGTAAGTAGTATCACCGCCAAAATAGCGCCAGGGGTCGCAGTTGCTGGTATAGCTAGCGGAAACACCGCAATATCGTGATCGGGGTCTTGTTTAGCTTTGTTAGAATCGTTTCCAAATATCATTTGCAGGCCAAACAAAAACAATATAATTCCGCCCCCTAACTGAAACGACACCAACCTAATTCCCATCGCATTAAGTATTAGCTGCCCTATTAAAATAGAACCCAATAGTACGCAACCAGCGTAAAGCACCGTTTTAAAGGCTGTTTTACGACGTTGTTGATCTGTTAAATGAGAAGTAAGCGCAGCAAACAGCGCCATAGTGCCTATTGGGTCAATGGTTGCCCAAATAACAAGCGCATCTTGAGATAGTTTTTCTAGCATATAAAATCCTTGTTAAGCGTAAATATCTAATAAAACACGGGTAACAAATTCATTTGCTTACGCTTAACTATAATAGAAAGCCGTTATTTTTTGTATTTTATTTACACTTGGAGGCGTTGACCTTTCAGGATTGAAAAAAGATAAACACTTATAATTGCCGTCTTTCGTTAAAGTGATTTATGCCAAATAGAATTTTCTCTTAAGCTAAAACCTAACTTAATAAGTAAATTATGTGAACGTGCATTGTGTGCACTCACCTCAGCCGATAGATGTTTAAGCGCAATTTCCTTAAGTAGCGCTTCAATAAAACCGGTGACTACTTCAAACATTACGCCTTTATCCCAAAAGTCGGGGTGCAGCTCAAATCCTATAAACGCACTACTTTTACACGGTGTTAAATTATAAAGCCCACAAGTACCCATTAACTTCCCAGATGTATTATGTTCAATTGCGACTCTAATCACTTCGCCTTCGTAGTAGGCACTAATATCATCTTGTATTAATTGTTTGATTTGTGTTTTGCTGAGCGGTGTTTCGTAGTCGTTAAATTCTGACACATGCGGGTGGTTTAAAATATTAAATAAACACGCAGCGTGTTTGTGGGTAATTAAACGCAGCGTAACGCGTTCAAGCTTTGTGGTATTAAACATTTTATTTAAGTGGTTAGTTAAATTAGCTCTTTATGGGCAGGCATTATTAACTTACCATACCCCATTAACAAGCATTATCTTTAAAGCAAAAAGAGTAAGAGAACGTAATGAGTGACGATTTTCAAGTAATACAACCCACTACCACAGTATATTGCCCAAAGCGCGGCGAAGGCTGGACCTTAACAGGCATTACTAATATTAACGAGTTTACCTCAGTAATGTTTGACGGCACACGCTATACACTTCCAGCACGCGAAATAGTAGAAGAACTTCTTCCTAACCAGCTAGCGCGTGAGCAAAATAGCTAACCAAACACATACACAATAAAAAGGCTGCAATTTTGCAGCCTAATATCTAATTAACGAGTTAAAATGCTTCGTCTTCACTGTAAACATTAACGTTTAACTCGTCCTCATCTTCAAATACTACAAACGAAATAGGCTTACAGCATACTTGGCAGTCTTCTATGTATTGCTCATCAATATCTGCTGCATCAAGTAATACTTCTATACTTTCTCCACAATAAGGGCAGCTTATTGATGTTTCTGTTAACTGGTTCATTTATCACCTGCTAATTTATATCTCGAATGTTGTCACTTTAATGAACACGTAAGCATAATTCAACACCCCTTTAAATAACGCATACTTGGCTAACCCAATTAAACCATGCTACTAACTAAAAAGTGATCTAAATACCAGCTTTACGTTTATAAAACATCTTAAGCACATTAGTTTGCACCATATATAAGTTAGCCAGCTAAAACTATGCCTCTACAATGAAATAGTATTAGCACTTAGCGGGTCTAACTTCATAAGTATTTAAACTCACACTTCAGGTGGATAATTTTATGAAAAAATCACTCGCACTCGCATTAACATCTGCCGCAATATTGTTTAGCACATTTACTCATGCAGCTAAAACCGAAAAAGCCGTTTTAGCTGGAGGTTGTTTTTGGTGTATGGAAAGTGACTTTGAAAAGCTAGAAGGCGTAACCGATGTAATATCGGGCTTTACTGGCGGCAAACTTAAAAATCCAACATACAATGGTAATCATAAAGGCCATTACGAGGCCGTAGAAATTACTTACGACCCAGCCATAGTAAACTATCAGGGTATACTTGATCATTACTGGGTAAATATTGATCCTTTTGATGCCAGAGGCCAATTTTGCGATAAAGGCCCTAGTTACTTAAGCGCTATATTTGCACAAAACGACGAACAACGTAAATTAGCTGAAAAAACAAAAGCAGCAGTAGTTGCCGAGTTTCCTAATCAAACTGTGGTTACACCTATACTAAACGCAAGTACCTTTTACCCTATAAAAGGGAGGGAAAGCTTTCACCAAGATTATTACAAAAACAACCCAATCCGATACAACACTTATCGTTGGCGTTGTGGTCGCGACAGCCGCCTAGAAGATATTTGGGGCGACAGAGCAACCCACTAGTATTTTATTAAGCAACTTAAATTACACCAACAAAAGGCTACGTATTGTGCAGCCTTTTGCTTATCTACAAAGCTAGCTTTCTCTGCTTCAAAAAGTATATAAACCTTCATTATCAATAAATAGTATATTCTGTTTCCTGAAGCAGGCTGTTTATCTACTAAATCAAATGCAATAAATTGCACTCCTAGATTGATATAAACCAAATTCAACAACTGGAGTTACACAAAATGTTTGCCAATCAATTACAGCTAGCGCGTGCTCTAGAGTTACCTACACGCCAAGCCATGCTTTACCGTGAACCATCAGTACAACACTTTTGGAATAGCAACACCGACCTAATTACAAACGCGTGGAGCGAATGGGAAACAACATCAATAGATGGCTCAACGTTTACGGTTGACGACACACTACTTGATAAAAACCTACGTGAAGCAGTAAAGCAAGCATGGGAAGATCCATCAAAAGAGCTGGCCGTAAAAGCGTTATTACACGAAGTAGCGCCTGATGTATTTCAATTTCAATTTTTTGATCCAGAGCGCCTTGCCGTATTACGCGGGTATTTAGAACAAGTATGGAATTCGCAAATTCCTATGCGCCCACCATATGGCATAGTGTTAAATCGCCGTGGTGCAATGCTTGATAGCCGATCAGAAGGTTATTTAGCAGCGCCAAGCTTTCAAGCGTTTTATAACGAAATACTAAACACTTATATGCGCCCTATTTCGCGTATGTTGTTCCCGGAGGTTACGGGGTTTGATACACAAACATTTGGTTTTTCTATTTATTATGAGCCAAACACAGATTCGTCAATTCGCCCACATACCGATGCATCGGCCGTAACGCTTAATATTAACTTAAACTTACCAGGCGAAGAGTTTACAGGGTCAGAAGTTGACTTTTATCACCCGTACACAGGCGACATTAAATCACTTACGTTTAAGCCCGGCACTGCCATGTTACATCGTGGCAATATTGCACACGCAGCAAAGCCTATTACCAGTGGTGAGCGAACTAATTTTGTTTTGTGGTTGTATGGAGAACGCGGGCGATTACCAGCACAAGGTGCACCACGCATTCCTATTGATGCTAAACAGCGCTGGATTAACCCTAAAAAAACGAACGACGGCTATACACCGTTTTAATCGAGTTTTTAACTAAGTTTTTAACTAAGTTTTTAACTAAGCTTTTAACTAAGCAAAAAGGCTGCTTAATTTAAGCAGCCTTTTTGTTAGCATCGTTTTAGTTTACGTTTAAAACTTATACGTTGCAGATAGCCTTACACTTCTGGGTGTGCCCGGTTGAACCCAGGCATCAGCAAATGAGTTAGTGTAATAGGTTTCATCAAACAGGTTATCAACCTCTGCACGCAAGCCAATAGCCTTAGTTACATCAATATCTATAAACGTACGCGCTGTTGTATAGCTTGGTAGCTCAAAGTCGGTACCAAAAAAACCGTTTCGAGAGTCTACATAAACTAAACCTGCGCCAAATTTAATTGCTTTGCCATATAACTCGGCTGATTTAACAAGCTGTAAACTAAGTTGATGTTTAGGAATATTTAATAAAGAACTACCCGCTTCAACGGTATAGCCAAAGTTAGCATCAAAAAATGAGTTTTCAATAGTTGCATCAACATACGCATACGATAACCATAGGCTTACATCATCCGTTAGCTCACCGTTTACATCAATCTCTATGCCTTTGCTTTGTGCTTCGCCAATTGCAGCAAAGGTAAATGCAGTGGGATCGTCAACCACCAGCATGTTGTCTTGCTCTACTTTAAACATCGCGATAGTGCCAAATAAAGCGCCATCGTTTAAAGTAAATTTAACTCCCAACTCTGTTGAAGTAGATTGATTTGGTTCAAACCCATCGCCATTTGTATCAGTGCCTGATAAAGGCCTAAAGTTTTCGCCATAAGCGGCATAAACAGATACAAACTCGCTCGCCTCATACACAACACCTAACTGGGGGCTAACACGTGACTCATTTTGTTTTGATTGTGTATCAGCTAAGCGGTTATTAAGTGTTTGCTGGTAGTCATCAAAACGTATACCAATACGTACATCAAGCTTATCGGTTAGGCTTATTTGGTCTTGTATAAATACACCTAACGACTCCTGCACTTCTAACTTATCGGTATTGGCCGTTGGCGTAGGTAACTCATACGCTCCATATACAGGATTAAAAACATTTATATACTGATCGCCACGTACACGAAGAACAAATTGATCATTTTCGAACTTATCAGAATCAACACCAATTATTAAACGGTGATCCAACCCTGCAACCTCTAAATTACCTGTCACTTCGGCTCTAAATACCTGATATTTTGCATTGTAATCACGGTAGCGCCTAAAGCGATTTACCTCACTATCAACAACACCTGCAAAACCAGTTTCGGTAGCAAACCCTTCAAGCGAGGTATCACGGTAGTTAGCGCCCAGCAATACGCTCCAATTATCATTAAAGTCATGAATAAACTCTAATTGATGGCCAAGTACGTCAGCCTCTATTGGGCCATCACCTGGCTCACCTAAAAAGCGGCTCTGTGGTATTAAACCAAGTTCGCTATTTATGGCTAATACGCCTCTATCAAAAGGGACCTCTTGGTCACTGTATTCAAGCTCATATATTAGTTGGCTATTATCATTAATAATCCATGTTATTGATGGGCTAAAGCCTTGTTTAGTTGTTTCTATTGTATCGCGAAAGCTTTTTGCGTCTTCATAAAAACCAACCAGTCTAATTGCTACGTCGTCGCTAAGGGGCGTGGTGTAATCTACATCAGCGCGGTAGGTGTCAAAGCTGCCTACGCTTAGCTTTAGCTCGCCGCTTGTATCAAACGTTGGGCGCTTAGTAACGAGATTTACTGTACCGCCAGGTTCACCACGGCCAAATAAAGCAGCACGTGGACCTTTTAACACCTCAACCGATTCAATACCCGACAAATCACGTGAGCCACCAAAACCACGCCCGGCATTAAACCCATTAACAAGGTAATTGCTTGGCAAGTTTTCATCGCCTACAAAGCCGCGTAGCGCAAAGCTATTCCAAAGCCCGCCAAAGTTATTTTGACGCGCTACCGATGCCGATAAATCAAGCGCTTGATTTAAATTTATCGCACCTGCGTTTTCAAGCGCTTCTAAGTCTATTTTTAATTCTGATTGCGGTGTTTCTAAAGGGCTAAAATTACCTTGATAAGCTTGGCGCGAGCCAATCACTGCCAATCTTTCTATAGAGCTATTATTTACGCTGTCATCCTTTGGGGTTTGTTCAGCAGCCATAGCGTGGCTGCTAAACAAACTGACTAAGCATGCGCTTAAATAGCTGAGCTTTAGCCCATTTTTATTGGTATTCATTATAAACCTTGTTAATTAGTTGACTCATAAATTTTCTTTTAGCTTAACGCCTGTAACGTCAGGCTCATCCGTTTCATTAAGCATTGTTTTTTTAAAGCTAGGCATACTCTTAAGCGCAGCTTTAGGTGGGTTGTCTTTTATAAACAGCCAAGGGTAGTAAAACTCCCTTAAACTTTTATGAAATCCTCGCATACGGTATTCATATCTAAATGCAGCTAAAGCATCAGTGCTCGCCAATCGGGTAAAACTGCGTTGTAGCAATAGTGGTGGTGAAAACCACGATACAATCCCCGCTAGTTGATACTTTGTATGCGCTGCATCACGATAAGCATGTGAAAGTTCACCTGCTTTTTCGTCTCCAACTTGCTGAAATGCGTAATACCATTTCCACTCAAACTCGCTTTGCATATCAACATGATCTTTCCACTGTGGATTTGACGCTACAAAAGCATCCATTGTGGTTTTCTTTGGTAAGTCCCATGCATCGTTAACCGCCTCACGCTGAGTAAGCACAATGTCGCCGCCCTTTGGTGAGTGAACCGTTTTGTTTATAACTAAATCGCCTAAAATAGGAATAATAAAGGCAACTAACACCCAAAAACCGATTAATGTTGAAGCAACACGCGGCGCACTGTTGGCATTTTTGCCCCACCACACACTGAGCAAAGTCCAAAACGCAATGTAAATTACACATATAAAAGTAACAAACCCCACATCAGCAAGGGCCGAATGACTAAGCAATGTACCTACATAAAATGGCAACATTAAACACACTATTACTGCTATTAACCTTACAGCTATACGTGCCCCCCATAATGCAAAGTACGACTTAGCCGTTGTCACTAATAAGTCATGCCTACCACTTGTTCGCTCATTAGCAAATAAATCATGAAATAGTAAAATAACTATCAGCGGTGCTAATGCACTAATTACAAATACAAAATCAATTTTACCTGCCTGCGCTAGCTCTGCGTTTTGTGAATCGCTTTCATAAATTTGTCCCTCTAGGGCAAGTAAGTTCAGCCGATGTTTCCACGGATAAATATCACGCTCGCCTAAAGCAGCAAACGCTAAATTTGAAGGTGCTGAATACGTTAAATGAAAGCTGTAATAGGCAAGCGAACCAGCATCACTGTATTTATTTTGTACGTTAGCTAATTCAGTTAAATCAGCCGTTTTTAAACGCTCAATAGTATGTTGTTGCTGGCTTACTTCACTAAGGCCGCTGAAAACTGCAAACCCCGATATAGCAAATGTACATGCTAGTAATATCACTAAATATTTTTGACGAAGTAAAAAACGCCATTCACGAATTAGCTGTGAAAATACATAACTCATAACAAACGCTTCCCTACAAATTTAATACCGCCTAACAGCACTGCAATCCAAATAAATAACTGTAAAAATGCTGGGATACTTCGCTGTGCTCTCACTTGTGCGTTATCTACATTAAAAGTAAAGTTTTGCAGTACTTGCCAATTTTGTGCACTTACACGAGCTTGCTTAGTTGCTTCGGTACTGGCATTGCGGTTCATATCGTCTTGGTAGCTAAGCTTTTCTACATGAACTTTGTTAAGCCCTTGCACAAAGTCAAAACGCAACTGTTCGGTTTCACGCAAAAAGCGGTGATGAGTTTCAATACTCGTCCCTACCACTATCATCGATAACGACCGAATAGCCACCATAGGTGAAACCCAGCCAAAATAACGAGATACCTTCGTTTGTTTAAGCTCTGCTTGCATACGTTGCTCGGCAAATTTGTTTAGTACGTTAGTCAATTTTGCTTCAGATTCGCTGGCTACTAATCCTCTAAAATTAATCGGTAGCTCATCTATACTTTTAACGTTGTATTTATTAAGGAGTGATTGTTTAAATTGCATAAATGCGGGGTCGTTTGCGTTATGGCCGTCACCTAGTTTTCTAAGTTGTGCTTTTACAGCAAAGTCTGTTTCTATTTTACCGGCAGATGGCACCGCCGTTGAGGCACTGGTACTTGCTACGCGTGGCATAACAATACACAGTAAAATCCACACAAAGGCAAGTGCGGTAAAGCTACCACTATTTTTACTAAACACGCTCGATGCCAGTAAAATCAGTAATACCCACACAGTTAAATATAAAGCGTAGCCAACAACAAAACTTACAACTGCCAGTAAGCTTTCGCCCGCAGCAACCGTAAATAAAGCCGATACCGTAAGCGGAGTTAAAATTAAGCCCACAACAGAAAGTAGCGCCAATCCTTTACCTGCAATTAGCGTTACACCCGATGTACCTTGCGATAACAAATAAGAAAGCGTTTGCGATTCGCGCTCTCGGCTAATACCGCTGTAGCCAATTAATATTAATAATAAAGGTGCGAGTGTTTGCACAATAAATGCAGGCGTTAAACTGCCTAATTTAGTTAATGCAGTCCCTTGGCGACTATCTGCAAACATTGCGCTGTTTTGTCTGTGCCCTTCTAAAAATATAGAGTTGCCTGTATAAGCGTCAATACCAGGGTCTAGCGTACTAAGTGGCGAAGGCGTTCTAAATGCATAATGCCCGTAATGCACCATTCTGTGTGGATGGCGGTCTGGTTGATCAACAAAGCTCTTATCGCTTGTTGTTTGTAACTCATGGCGAGTATGGCTTAGCTCCATCATAGTAATAGCCGTTACAATTACCGAAGCAAGCGTGAGCACCAAACCAATAGCAAGCACGGTCATTGCTAATTTTGAGCGAAGCCAATAACGCCACTCATCTTTGGCAACAATCACCACCTTTGAAAAGTTATTTATACTCATTAAGCACCTCTTTTAGCGTGATGCCCAAACGCAGCGTGTACTTGCTCGGTATCTATACGCCCACTTTGGGGCGCATCAAACTCACCCACCAGCTCACCGTTTTTAAGTAAACCAATTCGATTAGCGACTTGGCAGGCACCGTATACATCGTGGGTAACCATTAAAATGGTCGCACCCGTTAATGCAAGCTCTCGTACAAGTTGATTAAATTCATCAATAGCAACAGGATCAAGACCAGAGGTTGGCTCATCAAGTAAAAAAATGGGTGCTTCACGCAGTATCGCAAGTGCAATTGCTGTTTTTTGCCTCATACCTTTTGAATAAGTTTGCATGTGGCGATCCCATGCATCGTGTTGCAATGCAACTCGATTAAAAGCCGCGTTAATTTGCTCATCTGATTTTTTAATATCAGCGAGTGATAAAAAATATTCAACATTTTCACGAGCTGTTAAATGCGGATATAACGTAGCCGACTCTGGCAAATACGCTGTTTTACCTCGCACAAAATCAAGCGCTTTACTCACCTCTTTACCCGCTACTTTTACAGAGCCTTCGGTTGGTTTATTAAACCCAAGTAACGTTTTTAACGTGGTTGATTTACCCGCACCATTACCACCAAGTAGCGCATAAACCTCACCTGCAGCCACACTAAAGCTTAAGTTTTTTAAAATAGCGTTATTTTTAATACTAAAATTTAAAGAACTCACTTCAATCATCGCATCACTCAGGTCGGCTTCTGAATTGCTAAGTTGTTTATCAAAAGTTTTAGGGGCAATTGTTGGTGTTTTATTAATCGTGGTAGGTGTTGTCACACTCAAACTCTATTTAGGGAAATTACATAGATGTGAATGTTATACTATATCAAATAGTAATTGCAACAATATAACATCCCAACAGTTAACAAATAAGATAATTATGGTTACTTAGTTAATAAATTATTACTTTAAGAGGTAAAAATTAAAGCAACTTAAAATAGCCACTTTTAAGTGGAATTTATGATGGTGTTATGTGTGTTTATTTACAATTTAACGTAAATTAAAAACCAAGCATAAAGAGTGTAATTTTTTTAGCTTTGCCATGCTAACGCCTTTGGTAAAATCTTATGTTGGGTAAGTTGGTAATTTTAAAAAATGTGCTATCTTTTTATTATCCATATCATAAAAATAAGCGCTAACATGTTGTTCCGAGGTACAATTGCCATAGCCATATTGGTAATTTCTGCTGCTAATAAAAGCGATGCAAATGAAATAGACGTGCAATTTAGTGGTTTTGCATCTTTAACACTCAGTTACACTGACGATTCAGATATCGGCTTTGCATCAAATTATTTAAACGAAAACGATACAGGCTTTTCAGCAACGCGTGATTCAATTTTAGGTGGGCAAGCTAATATATCGCTCTCAAAAAATTGGGACTCTGTGGTTCAAGTAGTAGTACAAGATCATAGCTTCAAAAGTCTTGATAACTTTTTAGAACTCGCTTTTGTACGTTACCGCCCATCACGCCATTGGGCTATTCGTGCTGGCAGGCTAAACAGCGACCTTTACTTACTCTCCGAATACCCTTATGTAGGATACGCCTATTTGTGGATCCGCCCTCCTCACGAATACTACTCTTTTGCAAACATTGCAGGAAATTACGACGGTGTGGATATTGAATACAGTAAAGCCATTGATGAAGGTTTTTTACGTTTAAAGCTCGCATATGGAAGCTCTACAGCAAAGTTAAAAGCCTATAATGACGACTTTTTTATTGATTTTGATAATTTAACCACCTTTAGTGCTACCTATTCACTGGATTCTTGGACAGTGCGCTTTTCACTTTCAAAGTCTGATTTTGGTGACTATAAGCTGGACTCACTAGATGAGTTTTTAGCTTTACTAGACGCTGTCCCACAAAGTATATGGCCACAAGCACAAACGATATCTAACAAATTTAATACCAAAGGCCACAGTATAGAATACGCGGCTTTTGGACTTACCTACGATCATAATAATTGGCTTATTCAATCTGAAGTAGGTATTTCGGAATCCGATTGGATAATAGCTCCATCAGTATTCAGCACTTATATTAGCGCTGGTTATAGGGTAAACAATGCAATATTTTACACTAGCTTTTCAGCAGCAAAAAATCGTCACGATGTTATACAAGTAAACGAACCTGTTTTTTCACCAGGCATATCCGATCAAATTTCAGAGCCAATACAACAGCTAGCACTTGCAACACAGGCTGCTATTAAGGTGCCTTATGTTCATCAGCATTCAATTAACATAGGTGTAAAATGGCAACTGTCGGAGCGATTAGCGCTAAAAGCTCAACTAGACCGCTTTGATATAAAGCCCGAAGGCGCGGGTTTATGGAGTCTTAGTAATCCTTCCGATGTAGACAAAGGCCACAAAGTACATATGCTAAGTTTGAACGCTAGTATGGTGTTTTAACAATGATGAGCTATCGTAACTCACTCCTTTATGTGTTGCTGCCGCTTTGCCTGCTTCTTGTTAGTGTTAATGCCAAATCTACAGAGTTTGTAGTAGTGGTAAATAAAAGCAATACAATTAACGCCTTGTCTAAGCGCGAAGTTATTGATATTTACATGGGCCGTTATTTAACGTTTCCTGATGGTGAAACCTCTAAGCCACTTGATTTACCGGCGCAATCAACATTAAAAAATGATTTTTACCTGCAACTAGTCAACAAAGATGAGCAAAAAATTAATGCTTATTGGGCAAGGTTATTATTTTCAGGGCGTGCAAAGCCTCCATCACCGTCAACATCCGTTGAAGACGCGTTAAACAAAATAGCTGCATCACAATTTGCAATTGGTTATATTCCTCAATCGCAAGTTACAGACGCAGTAAAAGTGGTATACACATTTGATAAAAATTAGCCAAGCACTCTACGTACGCGTTGCTCTATCAATCGCTATTGTCGCCATTGTAGTCACGTTAGTATCGTCAACACTTTCTTATTACTCGAGTCTTAAAGAAAAGAAAAATACCAATTACCTACTCGTGCAGCAGTTAGCACAAACAATGGGAAAAACAGCCGCCATAGCAGCCTACCTAAACGATCGTGAATTAAGCCAAGAAATTATTAATGGCTTGCTAAGTAATGATCTAGTGCAAGGTGCAAGCTTAGAAGGAGAAGTAAACCCAAAAGGAGAAATGGATTTATTTATTGCAAGTGGCTCTACTAACAAGAAAAAAGAAGCTGTTTTAATTAAATTAGTTCACCCCTTTATAGAAGACACTTTTATAGGTGTACTGGCCATATACCCCGACGATAACTTTATTGAACAACAAGCACAGTCATCACTTATAAAAGAATTTATTTTAATGCTGATTCAATCAATCGTCATCGCTTTTTTTGTGTCGCTGGTTGTACGCAAATGGCTCACTCAGCCTATTCAAAACCTAACAGACAGCTTTGCGACAATTGATCCTACCAATCCCGAAACCATGACAATGCTAGAGTTCAAGCAAGGTAAGCGAGACGAAATAAGCAGGCTAACACAAGGTATAAATGCCTTAATGCATGAGTTAAAGCTAACCATTAGTAATGAGCAATCCCTTCGTAAAAAAACTCAAGAACTAGAAGCTAAATTTAGACTTATTTTTGAACAAGCCAGCGCCGGTATTTGTTTATTAGATGACAAAAATATTATCACCACCTTTAATCCCGCGTTTAAACATTACTTTACCGTACCCGGCGAAGAAGAATTATCAACCTTGCACTTTCCTGCTCTGTTAAATAACGTTGATGAATTACAAAGCCTGCTTGCAGATATTCGTTGTGATAAAAACCCACCACAAGCAACCTTAGATATAGAGTGTAAAGTGGGCCATAAAACCATTTGGTTGCACTGCTTATTTGTTAGATTAACAGAGCAACGTGAAACAAAGCGTAGCGCTCAACAAGAACACTTAGTTGAAGTAATTTTACATGATGTAACTGAGCGCGCCGAACGCGAATTTCAAACCCGCTTTGAAGCCGATCACGATCCACTTACTGACCTACTTAATCGCCGAGCCGGCGAAAAGCGCCTTAAAAAAGCACTGCGCGAGTGCATTAAACACAATCAGCACCTAGTACTAATGATGATTGATTTAGATAAGTTTAAACCCATTAACGACACCTACGGCCACGAAGCCGGTGATAAAGTACTTATTGAAATAGCACACCGATTTAAAAAGCACTTTAACCAAGAAACCGACATATGCATCCGCCTAGGCGGTGACGAGTTTATTGTTGCAAGGCAGGTTAATACCTACAACAAAGCAGCCACGCGTGAGCAATCAATCGCTTTGCTAAATGAGCTACAACAAGACATTTATATTTCACAAAATAAAACATGCGCCGTGGGTGCAAGCATTGGTATTGCAGTAGGCCCTAATGATGGTGATGAACTACTCGAATTAATGATCAATGGTGACAAAATGCTCTACCACGTAAAAGAAACTGGCCGCGCGCAAATTGCATTTTATGACGAGTTTAAAAAGTAAGAGGGTTAATTGAGCTCTTTCAACGCAGTTAGCACTAAAAATGGCTACTAGAGAGTGATTTATAAACAGAGCCCAGGTTATTTAAGCCCAATTTTTAAAGAACATTGAACAATAAACTTTTCAATTGATAGAATGCCCCCCTATTTTCCTATCAAGAGATACAATGGCAAACTTCAATACTCATCTTAATACTGCCGTAATCATCACAGGCTTAGCCTCAGCCACCTTATTATCTGCAGGACATATTGAATTAAAGGGCGCACTCTGGTTATGGTTTTTAGGCTCAATCGGCGGCTTATTACCAGATATAGATTCAGATAACTCAACATCACTCGATACTATTTTTAACTTATTCGCACTCAGCGCTGTATTACTGGTACTGCATTACATAACCACCGAGCTCATTATTGAAATTAGCTTTATCGAGTTAATCGTAGTGCCGTTATTGGTGTACGGGTTTATGAAATATATTATTAGACCAATTTTTGAATGGATCACAGTACATAGAGGTAGTTGCCACTCTTTACTATTTATACTGTTATGCGCGCTATTAACGACTCAAGTAACATGGAAACTGAATGACCAATCAACCACACAAGCTGCCGTCTTTGCCTGGTTAACGGGTGGGTTTATTTTACTAGGCGGATTAATTCATTTATTGCTGGATGAAATTTACAGTGTAGATTTAAGTAATGTCAGAATTAAACGCTCTTTTGGCACCGCTTTAAAAATAGCTGACTTCGATAATAAGTTAATTACGTTGGCATCAATAGTTGCCATTGCAGGTTTAATCTATGTTGCGCCCCCTACAGAACAAACTATCACAGCGTTAAGTGATTGGTCTCACTTTATATTTCTATCTTAACAAAGTAGGTTTTAAGCTCTTTTACAGCATTGCCTGACTACAATAAGTGGCTTTTACAAAGTCACTTATGTCCATTGCTAGAATACGTGTAAAATGCCCTCTTAGTAATCTAAAAGTTAATTCACTAAGAGGGTGTGAGACCCAGCGTTTTTAGAGGCATAAATGGCTTGAATCACAACGACTTTGCCGATTTAAGTTTTAATTAAAATCCGTAGCTTGAGCCTATTTGTTATTAATTATTACTTTTGTAGGTTTGAGTGAAATAATTAAATAGCTTTACCTGTCTTCTACCCAAGTATGAGAGCTATTACAGCTTTTTAAAGCATAAAATATAAAATTATAAGAGGTACATAATGGAATTTACGAATAAACGCACCATGCTAATTGCGGCATCTTTATTGTTGGTGTTAGCGATAACACAGGCTGTTTTTACTGCCCTTTACAGTGCAGAAATTAGTTTTTCAAGGCAGTATGCATGGGGACTAGAAGCCGTGCTTTTCACTCTACTTGTTGCCTTTGCGGGTTCTGCTATGGTGCAAGCACAAAACTCTCAGCTAGGATGGTCGGCTATAACATTTAGCGCAATTCTTAACATAGTGCAGGTAAGCATTGGCCTTACTTTGTTTTCAACATTTGGAAAAGTAGCGGGTGCCGTAGAAGGCGCACAACCTTTAATTAGTGGCGTGGTTTCTTTGTCATTCATGATTTACTACGCAGCTAAATTATTATTAGGGTTAGCAGCTCTTGTTTTTGGCCTGTCTTTTATAGCTAAAGGCGGCAAAGCGATTGGAGGGCTTACTGCCTTAGCTGGTGTGGTTGCTATGTTTGCCAATGCTATATTAATCATCTTTGGCCGTGATGGATTTATGCCATCAGGTGTTGCTGGTGCTTCGGGCATGATTGCAACGTTACTTTTAGCAATATGTTTAATAAGCCTTTACCGTAAAGCAGACTAAGGCTTAATACCTTACAAGTAATGTGCTTACTTAAATAAGTCATAAACATCGGCGTGTATTAGAAATGCTAATTCGCCGATGACTAAACTAGACAGCCACTTTAATTGAACAAACAAAACTATGCCAAAAAATTCGCTCTTCAAGTTCAAAATTTATCTTTTATGACTGGGTCACTTTATTTCATCCGTTAAATGAGTAATTAGCCCTATTAAACCTAAATTACACGCATGAAAATAACTGCATAATGCAGTTGTGATTTATTACTGAATAGTTTTACTGAGTAGCTTAAGTTTTATGCGAGTAGCTTTTCGCAGTTGCTAATATTTGATCGCCGTTTACGCTTTAAATTTTCACAGTAACTTGCTTGTGAAGTGGGTCTGCCTACTGCACCATGAAATACGCGCGTAAATTGCGTAGTGAGTTTTAGCCAGTTCTCTGGGGATATATTAAGCCTTTCTAACAAAGGAAGGTTCATATTATCAATATGCCCGCGTTTATCTTCTCGTATTATTCGCCCTGTTAGCTCAACAAGTTCAAGGTACGATTTAAGCTCAAACGGCAGCCCTTTGGGCATAATCTGACGAGCATACCAGCAAAACGTAGTAACTGTTTTGGTTGTTTACCTTCTGCTGCGCATGTTAAACGCTTTTGTACACTGGTATGGTTTGACTCTTCTGGTGTGTTAGTCATTTTAGCTCTAATGGGATTTAAATCGACATAGGCCATACAGGCCGCAAGTGCTGCTTCATCTAGTAATGCCTGCGATTTGAATCTACCCTCCCAGAACCTACCAGTGCAGTTGTCTTCTTTATTTGCTCTGCGCGCAATGTCTTCATTTAAGAGCCGCATAAACCAGCTGATACTTGATAAGCGTTCGCGGTATTGTTTAACCGTTTGGTTGAAAAAGATGAGCTCAACTTTACTTAACTTCTCACCTCGAACATATTTCTGCGTTAACACTGTGCCTTTACACAGTTTATGCCAGCGGATAACAATCGCTTTATCATTCAGCCTGTTTGCTCGATTATCATCTACATACAGGACTAAGTGAGTGTGATTACTCATAACAGCATAAGCACACACATCAATACAAAATACCTTTGCTAATTCAAGCAGCTTATCTTCAACCCACCCTCGTCGATGCTCGTAAGATTGACTAGTAAAACGGTCTTCTCCACATAAAAATGCACGACGAACACAGCGTGAAATACAGTGATAGTATTTTGTATCAACCAAACTTACTTGACGCTTTCTTGCAATTGCCATAAGACACCCTGCTCGTTTTTTTGCACTAACTAAAACGTAGTCCTAAATTTTGAAAAGAGAAAAATCTAGGATGGGTGTCACTGTTAATTCCACTGTTAATTCCATTATTGACCACTACAGTCTCCACTAAAACGGGAAAAGAGCAAAGTCCTGCTTAAATGGCTTATAGTTATAAATCGTTAGATACCACACTCTAATTTTATATAATCATCTTCAGAAACTGAGCTGTCAGGTATAGTAAAACCTATATTTTTTGCAACTTGTGAATCGGTTTTATCAATAGTGAATACATGTAACTTCCCTGTTCCCCCACCACACACCGCAGCGTAAGTAAATTGAGTTAAATAACCACAACTTTCATTTTTCACTTCTACATTAGCATCGAGTAAATAACTCTTAGTTACTGAAATAGATAAACCGTTTTCCTGACATTGTAGCTCCCCCGTACTTATATACACTTCGATATCATTGTTGGAATCCGATTCATTACAGCCTGAGATCATGACTAGTGTAGACATTATTAGATAGTTAATTTTCATGTGTACTCCATTACTTTATTAAGATTTATAACGAGCCAGTAGATTAACTCGTTTTTATATGTTTTTATTTATAAACAAACCATAGCTGAGTTCCTATTTTGGTTCAATCTATTACCGTACCTTTATGCAGCATAAAAATAAGTGTTTGGTATTGTTTTAATTGGCATTTTTGAAAGTGTTATTAGTCTTTGAGTGGCTTTATTTTAGGTTAAAAGGTCTTACTCTTCTTAATTCATCGTGTTTTTCAGCTTTTCTATATTATGAACAAGGCAATACAGTTGACATTGCGCATTCACTTTAATTTGACCTCGTAAGGTTGTAGTGATCAATTTATTCATAGCTTTATTCACACTTATTAAAGCTTAGTAATTCGTTTAATTAGGTGCACAATTTAGGATCGGTGTATTGTTAAATATATTTTCCCGAAAGGGAAAAGCGCACCTAAGTGCGTTTTTGATAACATGATTTTTTACTTACAAGATTCAGGTTTAAACTCTTCTGTAGCCAAGTCTGTATTAACCTCAAAGAAAGTATCATTACAAACACCTGACTCACAATACTGAACTGTATAGTCATTTTCAGCTACATTTAAAGCACTAACATAAGCTTCGCTTTTGGTGTATTCACCGATAAGAGTAGCTTCTTCGGTAGTTCCCTTTGCTGATTCGAAAAGTTTAAATGTAGTATTAAAAGCAATGTTACCCGCAAAGAACGTTACTTTTTGAATTTCACAAATCGGTAATGCGTCACTAAAGTTATTTAACAACCAAGTATCATCACAAGCACCATCTTTATCTAAAACGAATTCAATTGTATTCAAAGTGCCATTTGCCGCTCTTTCTGAAATATCAATCATTTTCATTAGATTTGGAACACCCGAACCACACATACTAACACCACCAATAACACAATCATCTTTAATCACAGATGAGTTAGAGCTAAATTTCAGTGCTAAGTCTAAAACTTCTCGACTTGGATTAGCCTTTAGTCGCGTCGCAGCGATAACACCAGCAACTAAAGGTGATGCCGTCGAGGTTCCTGAAATAAGGCAAGAGTCGTTTGTTTCATCACACGGTGTCGCTAAAAACTCACCTAAAACTGATACTTTGACGTTTTCGTCATAGTTAGAAAAGGATGATTTAGAGCCGCTCTTATCAAGTGATGCTACAGATATTACATTTTCACAAGATGCCGGCACTGCCAATCTGTCATTAGCGTTATCATTACCAACCGCAACAACGACAGTAAACCCAGCGTCAGTCGCTTTATTAATTGCTGCTTGCAATGTATCACCACAACGATCACTAATAGCTCTTAGACTTATATTAATAACGCCTGGCTTACCTTCGTATGGATTAACGTTTTCAATAGGTTTACCAGCAGCCCATTCTAAAGCTTCTATTGAATCAGATAGATATCCTTTACCACAAGTCATAACGCGAATAGGGTGAAGTACTACATTATTCAACACTCCGCTAGCACCAATACCATTATTGTTTGTAGCAGCAATAATACCCGCAACACTTAAGCCATGACCAGTACAAATACCCAAATCAAGAGCTTCTTGTGGTGGATCGAAAGTATTACCACGATCCTGAAATGGTCCATTTTCTGTAAGTGGGACTAAAGAAAAACTACGTCCACCGGCAACATGGTAATCAAGATCGTCATTTAGAAAGAAAGATGAGTCAAAAACAAGAACATCAATACTATCTTTTTTATCAAACAATGGGTACTTGTCCCATGCATTAAATATATCCATTCCTACAGGCGACTCTTCGACAGAAGTAAAGTAATCATTAAGACTGCTATAGTTAGGATCGTTACTTCTTGGCGAATCAACTGATTCTTGGTTCGCAACAATTTTTTGGAAATCACCAGTAGTTACTTCATAGTCAACTTCAACATAACCAAACCGACCATCTTCGTTTAACATTTCAGCAACACTGTTTGCGTCATAGCCGTAAGAAGGTAGTTCAACTACTTCCATTTGGTTGAAACTTACAGAACTCTGCTGAGAAGCTGTGTTATAACTCACGCCAACTTTCTTAGCCTTTTTTGTTATACACCATTCATTATTTCCATCTGGCGTTGTTAAACAAGATTCGCCTACATTTGGTAAAGATGCTTGGCTAAATGTGCTGATTTGAGCTTTTTTTGAACTCACTTTTTGCATTGGGTTCTTATCTAAAACCATAAGTCGAACTGTATCACTTGCCATTGATGGTGAAGCTACAAGGGCTAATGTCATTACTGCTAGTGCTTTCATTTTAAAGTTTTTCATTTTCATATACCTTATTGTGCTTCACAAGTTTCGATGTTAGGGATTACTACTGATGTTAATAATTTGAATTCATTTTTAAACACCCATGTTCCATCGTCGTTATAAGAGCCTAATTCTTCGTTGCCAATAAATAGAGAGAAAGTGTCATACTCTTCTGAATACTCATAAGCACCAGTTTTAATTTCACTAACCAACCCTCCAGTTTGCTCAATTTGATGGTTGATATTTTCGACCTTTATTGATGTTAGTGCTGACAAGTTTTGTTCAAATGAGACTAAAGTGTCAGGAAAGTCATTTTCACTACCTTGCTGGGCGAAGTAACGTTTATTGGCTTCATCTAGTGTTGCAGCTATGTTTAAAAGTCGCTCTTTTGTCTGTTCTTCAAGGTAAGCTGCCTCCGTAGAACTGAAAATCGAACTGAAATTCGTGTAGTTTTCGTTATTAACGATTTTGGCTAATTCTGAAATTCGGTTAATTAACTTTTTTTCTGGAGTCATTAAAAGTAAGGCGTTAACATTTCTTACTGCGCTTTCCGATTTTTTAAGAATCGCAATTGCTGATGTGTTGATTAAATTGATTGATATCGTTGAATTAATGATATTCGTCGTGTCGTCAAAGTTGATAGTGAATGACGTAGATGAATCTCTAATCAATTCCCCAACAGTTACGTCTATAACCCCCGTAGTACTTGTTAACTGGGTAAAAGCCACGCTGTACGTGTTATCTGGAATTGCTTTATTGATTGTAGTAACAATGTCTGCGTTTGCATCTGTCAATGTAACCGGGAATGATAATGACTCTCCCTCTCCAACAGTATTAACATCAACCACGATATTAACTTTGAAATCTTTTATTGTTCCAGTATCGCCACCAGTATCGTCGTCATCACCGCCACCAGTTGGAGGTGTAACTGGAGTGGTTGGAGTTGGAGTTTTTTCGTCACCGCCGCCACATGCTACAAGTGATAGCGATGCCACCGTTAGGATTAATGCTTTTAAAATATTTTTATTCATCATGTTATTCCTGTTTATTAAGGTGAGGTTTATTCTATGTTTGATTACAGTATTGCTTGCCACTTGAGGTAACGTTTTGTGTTATTTTAGGAATAACAATCTTCAGATATTTTCATCAACGATGCGTGATTATTTGAACGAACACTACTTAAATTTATAGTGTTTGAGTGAGAACTGTATTTATTAATCGCATAAAAACAAAGTGCTGCAATAAGCGCTATTGAGGCAACTTTGCCCAAAAAGCTACTGGTAAAATTAGATTTGGCAATGCGATGCGGCTGTTGTGTGTGTTTTTGATAAGGTGCTTTAAGCTCTGCAACGCCTTCTATGCGGCAGTTAACTGCTTTGGTTTTACCGTCGGGCTGCGTAGCTACTTCAAAATAAATGGTGTCGCCCACTTTGGGCTTGCGGCTCATGTGTTTGAGCGCTGATATGTGTATAAATGTGTCGTGCTCTAGGGTGTCTGATTTAATAAAACCAAAACCTTTGTCTGTTTTCCACGACTTTAACAATCCTTTGTTCATGTATCCACCTGCTCTGCTTAAGCTGCGTTTTACGCAAATTCCATTTAGTTAACACTTGTTATTATACGTTCCTAAATTAAAACCATGCAACTAAATATTCATATTGCGTTAATTTTACGCTTTACCTACTAAACCAAATTATTAAACTTAGCTGTTAAATTTAGCTAAAAATAAACGTGCTAAAAAACAACTAAACCTCAACCTGTTTTATTTATAATTTGCGGCCAAATGTCCTTTAATTCACATCAACCATTACGCATTCACCAATTAGCTTAACAGCTTGTTTACACAAGGTTTTGTCATTAGTTATTTTTATCTAAATTAAGCAAATTTAGTATGATTTCTCATTCGTTATTTACTTAATTTATCTATACAATCCACACCTTATTTTTTACGCACGTATTTTAAGTGATTATCTCATGCTATTAACGATTGTTTATATTATTGGTATTACAGCAGAAGCCATGACCGGCGCACTTAGCGCAGGACGAATGAAAATGGATTGGTTTGGCGTAGTGCTAGTAGCCAGCGCCACGGCAATTGGCGGTGGTAGCGTACGAGATATATTACTAGGCAATTACCCGCTTACGTGGGTACAACACCCAGAGTATTTATTAATTACCTGTATTGCCGGTATTGTCACTACGTGGCTGGCTAAATGGGTGGTTAAATTTAAAGGCATATTTATGCGCCTAGACGCCCTTGGTTTAGCTGCCTTTAGCATTATTGGCTGCCAAGTGGGGCTAAATATGGGGCTGCATTATGGTATTTGTGTAGTGGCTGCGGTTGTTACTGGCGTATTTGGTGGATTACTTCGTGATTTAATATGTCGCCAAGCACCGTTGGTACTGCACAACGAGCTATACGCGAGTGTATCGTTACTTGTAGCGTGCTTGTACTTAGCACTACACCATTACAATATAGACGACAACATAAGCATTATTGTAAGCCTTGTTGCAGGCTACTTAATACGTATGGCGTCAATACGCTTTAAGTGGCGCTTACCTACCTTTAGTTTATTAGAGCAGCACGCTAAATAAAAATAAGCTTTAATACAAAATAAGGCAGGTAATATACCTGCCTTAGTTAATATAACTATTAGCGTATTAATTTAATGCCCGCTTACATCACTTAACGCGGTTTTTAACCCGCTGTTATTTTGCTTAAGTACGCTAAAACTGCCATCGGTTTCGAGCACTACTGCGGCTACATCTTCTATGGCTAGTATACCAGCGCCACGAATAGCGGCGCGAATTTCTGATTTTGTTACCCGCTGCGATTTAAGTGCAGCAGTGCAGTATTCACCATCACTCAGTAAAAGCGTGGGCTCTGCTTTTATAAGCGCAGCAAATTTTGACGAGCGCACACTAAACCACGTAATCACATATTGCAGCCCTATTAATACTACAAAGGCAAGTATGCCCTCAGCTAACGGAACACTTTTTGAAATAATAACAGACGCTAATATAGAGCCCAGCGCAATGGTGACTATAAAGTCGAACACGTTCCACTTTGAAAGCGTACGTTTACCCGATACGCGCAGCCAAAACACCAGTGCAATATAACCCAGTACGCCTATTGTAAGTACACGTAATACCCCCTGAATATCATCGTAAAACATAGTGGCTCCTTTTTTGTAAGTGCTCGTTATTTACTTACACTTTTTAATCTAATTAATTGCTTAATACCTAAAAACGTACCAAGTGGAATAAATAAAATCCACAGGTAGGCATAAAATTTTGAAATATTTATAAGAATGGCTGAGCTGTTTATGTTTTTATTTAACCTACTATTTAGCACGTACGTATTTATAAAAAGCCCAATTAAAGCAGGAATAATTTGTATCAGTGATACAACAATGGCTGATGAAATATGCCCCGCGATTAACTTAGGATCGCCACCAGCAAATACTGTATACGCATTATAAAACCCACTAAAAAAGCTCGTGAGTGCGAGTAATAAAAAAGCCTGTAATATTAGACTTAGTAAAGGTAAAAGTGTTTTCAAAAAAAAACGTCCTAGTTTGTTTTAATAATATGCACAAGAGATGTTTAACAGCCCATTAGTTTTAATTATACGCTTTGCAAATACTGTGCTAGTAATTTAAAGGCAATTATAACGCGTTGAATTACCTAGAATGGTTTTAATTTAAGTGGCGGTTGATTATGATGGAACACGTAATACTTACACCCTTTTTATAATTTTCAGTAAGGATCACCATGTCTAACTATAACGAATCTCCAGAACAAGTTGAACAGGCCACTCAGGGCTTTGTCATGCAACAAACTATGTTACGTATTAAAGATCCAAAGCCGTCGCTTGAATTTTACCAAAATGTATTAGGTATGAAGCTGTTAGGTAAGTATGATTTTCCTGGTATGAAGTTTACGCTTTACTTTTTAGGCTACGAGCAAGAATTGCCACAAGGTGATGATAAAACTAAAGCAGAATGGGTGTTTCGTCGCCCTGCGCTAATTGAGTTAACCCATAACTGGGGCACTGAAAACGACGACAGCTTTGAGGGGTACCACAGTGGTAACCAAGAACCTAAAGGATTTGGGCATATTGGTATTAGCGTACCGGATGTTTACGAAGCCTGTGAGCGCTTTGCAAAGTACGATGTTGAGTTTGTTAAAAAACCAGATGATGGCTCAATGAAAGGCTTAGCATTTATTAAAGACCCTGACGGCTACTGGATTGAAATACTATCTGCTGAAGGTATTACTGAAATTATTCTTTCTCAGTAATAATAAGCTGCTATGAAAAGAGCTTAGTTGTAATCTCCACCAGCAACTAATTACCAATTTAGAACCACTGGTTTTGTTACCTTGCTTTTAAGTGAGGTAACCCATTTAAACGTTTTAGGTAATTAGTTACCCGCCCCGCTGTATTGTAAGCATAAAAGGAGATTTAAATGCTCATTGGCATCATAGAAGATCATCAATTAGTAAGAGACAGCTTTAAAAAGCTTTTAGAGTTACAACCAGATTGGAAAGTAATTATTGAAGCCTGCAGCGTGACAGAAGCTAAGCTGGCTGTAGAACTTGAACAACCTGATATATTTATTGTTGATATATCGCTTAACGGGACTGAAACCGGCCTTTCTTTTTTATCGTACCTTGAAGAGTTTTTCCCGCATATTAAAAGTATTGTGGCCTCCATGCACGACCACGAACCTTATGTAAGCAATGCTTTGCGATTAGGTGCTTTGGGTTATGTGTCTAAGCGTTCTGCCTCTGATGAACTAATAGATGCAGTTAAAGCGGTCGCTTTAGGTAAAAGGTACATTAGTGAAGACGTAAATTTTTCGATGAGTAGCGAAAATTTAGCATTAACTGTGCTTACTAACAGAGAGCTTGAAGCCCTTCCGTTATTTTCTAAGGGATTAAACGCTAAACAAGTTGCGCAAATACTCGAAATAATGCCTAAAACAGCGCATGTACACAAAGCAAACATATACAGCAAGCTTAATGTTACGACCTCGTTTGAACTGCTAAAAATTGCAATTGATGCGGGAGTAATACAGTTAGATGAACTTACCTAACGTTTCTTCTTTATCTAATGTTAGTTTTACTACCGCATACAAAGAGGTAGCTAAACAGTTATTGGTGGGGCTAATTTACTTTATTGCTTCTCTCGCCGCTTTTTGGGTTAGCCAAAACCTTGAAACCGTACCCGAGAGTAGCGCGATATTTATTCCCGCAGGCGTAAAAATTGCGTTTTACTTACTCACTCCAACACGCTATTGGCTCACCTTATGGGTTGTGTCGCGCGCTTTAGCTGCACAGCTTGGTTTAACATACAGCGGGATTTGGGAGTTTGATTTATTTCATGGCTTTTGGCAGGAGTTTTGCTTTATAGCGCTTGTTTATGTGTTTAAAAATAGCCGCTGGCCGCCAAGCATTAACGACAGCCTAGGTATACTTTCGTTAATACTGCTTTGTGTTGCGAGTACATCTATAAAGTGGTTTTTGTTTGCCAGTGCGTTTGAATTTACAAATGTATTGGTTGCTAAAGAGCTACTGCAGTATCAGTTAAACATGTGCTTGGGCGATATTACTGGCTCGTTGTTAATTGCCCCTTTTATTATGTTAATTTACGATTCTAAATACAGTTTTAACACAGTCAGGTTCACTAAGTTATTTGCCCTAGTAGCCACTTTAGTGTGTTTTATATTAATTGTACTTTTTGTCTATGCGGTTCGCCCAGACACCTACCCGCTATTAAGACTTGCATCGTTATTACCTATTATTTGGTTTTCGTATAAGTATGGCTCGTTAGGGGCTGTAAGCAGTGCAGCGCTAATTAACGCGTTAATAATTGTTGAAGCAAGCATTACGCACGAGCCTAGCAATACCTACATTAGCCAGTTATTTATTTTAGCAAATGCAATTACCAGTATGGTTTTAGGCGCTGCAATTACTGAGCTTAAACGTAAAAACAACGAGTTAAAGCAAACCAATAAAGAGCTTAAAGAGCAGCTAACTCAAAACACGGCGCTGGCTGCCAAAATGGTGTCGGTGCAAGAAAACGAGCGAAAGCACCTTTCGCAAGAGTTGCATGACGAATTAGGGCAAAACCTAACAGCATTAAAAACAGATTTAGCTATTTTGTCGCACCTTAGTAACGAAGATACCCAATCGTTTGTAACTACATTAAAAATCAATGCTAATTCGATGTATGACTCTGTTTATCAATTAATGCATTATCTTCGCCCGCGTGAGCTAGATGAACTCGGTTTAGAAAAGGCAATAACACAAGGGCGACTAAAAAGCTTACTACACAAGGCAAATATTAAGTATCAGCCACAATTTAAGTTAGATAACAGCCTTTCAAAAGATCACGAAATAGCTATTTACCGAATTTGCCAAGAAGCAGTAACCAATTGTATGAAGCACAGCAATGCCAGCAAACTGATTATAAATATAATAAACAGCGACGAATTTATTGAGTTAACAATTAGCGATAACGGGACTTTAGTAACCCCAACAGATAACTCAGGTCACTACGGTTTGGCGTTTATAGAGGAGCGAACTACGGCATTAGGCGGGACTTTTAAAGTGTTTAAACAAAATGGCTTTACCATTAAAGTAAAGCTGCCTTTGAGTTTTGATGGCGCAATTAATTAGCAAACATGAACTTGTTTGGTATAAAACTTTTGCCTTAATTGGCCTTCTTCAAGGTGGTCGGAATTAACTTGAATCTCGGCTTGATTACCTAATAGCTGTAATAGCATGCCTTTTGATATTAGATAGTTGCCTAAACTTGATTTTACAATGACTTCTTTGCCTATGGCTTCTTGTAAGCGTGGCGTAGGTAGGCTCGGATGGTTAATTGGTTTTAAGCCCTCAGCTGAGGTAAATAAGTTTATGCAATGCTCTTTAGCGGCAACAATGCTTTCGTTTTTACTTTTAATCACATCTACATTATTTAAAAAATGAATTAGTGCTTGGTTAGCCCGATCAAACTCTGCTGAAACGTCATCTATATTGCGGGCGGTTGCCCATTTGCGCACAACTATATATTCGTTTTTTTTAACACGAATTAAGCTTATTGAGGCTCCTGTCATTCTGCTATTCCACTCAATGCGGTAGCAATCAGTTCCTAAGCTGTGAAGCAACACGCTCATGCTTCCAAAATCCTTTGTACTTTCATCAATCAAGCTCATTTTCGATCCCTCACTTGCAAGTTACAAGGAGTGTATAAACGATTACTTAAGTAATAAATCATCCATATTCTTAATCGCTCTAGGAAAATGGCTTATATAAATTTTGGATTTAGTGGCTTGCAAGTTAATAACTAATATTACAAACAAAAAAGCGAGTGGTTTGGCTAACTGCTAATAATTAATTTGTAAGTGATTTATAACTTATTTATAAGCCCAGGCATCGGTTATTGTTACTTGGCAATTGTTATAACTGGCCGCTTGTTTTTGCGCAATACCTCTTACTCTAAAGTTTGTTGATTCATTAGGAAGTATAATTAGGTCTTCGTCGGTTATTGATAGCGTATCGACTAGCGTGTTTTGATCTGTTAAAAAATCGACCTTAAACTTTATATTTTTAAAGGTGAATTCCGACTCGTTTTTTACCTGCCCTATGCATGCAACATACAATGCATCGTTTTCATTTTTAGTATGAATTTGGCTAACATTAGCGATTAAGTTTTTTTGTGCTTGATCTTCAAGCCCTGCTACATAAATATTTTGATAAAAAATAAACCCAAAAATACCAACAATACTAAGTGCTAATGCACCAATAATAATGGGATTGTTTTCTAAGTTAGAATATTTGGCTTGAAGTGAGGTGCATTGTGGGCATTTTTTAGCCCGTGAATCTATAGCGCTAAAGCACATAATACATTCTTTAGTGTGTTGCACCTTTTCCATTACAATAAGCATCCTTGTTAAGTATTAAATGTTAAGTATTGCTGGCTTTAAAGTATTTTACTTTACTCGTACCTAGTAACCGCGTAAACACATATAGCTTAAAAAAGTAACGATTTTATAGAGTAATACAAATAACTGTATATAAACACAGCACATGCGGTTTTGGTATTTAAACCCGCATATGCAGCCGATACTAAATTAAAAAGTGCTTATGAAAAAATAGCCCGCATAAAATTATGTGGGCTATTTAATTTAGGGTTAAATACGTTTATTTAAATATATTATTGTTCTAGTAATGTTAGTGATACATCGTCCACATAGAAGTCAGCTGTGATCTCGTTTGATTCAACATAAAGTAATGCGACACTTTCTTGTGTTGTGATTGAATGCGTGTAGGTACCTGACAACTGTACCCAACTACCCGCGCTTACTGTTGTAACGGGCGTGAGTTCAAGATACTCAGTGCTAGCGTGCTCTATTTGTAGGGTTAGTTTTACCCCTGGTGAAACAGTGCTGGTATCGTCAGATAACTTAATCCATGCAGACACATTATAGGTTTCACCTGCTGTAAATAAGCCTTTAACATCTTTTTGAATACCATTCCACGTTTCAGTTCGCCCTTGTACTAAAGCACTATTACTGCCAGTGTGAGCTTGGGTTGCATCTAAGGTTATGCTTGCACTTCCGCGCGCTTGCCATGAATCAAGCCCAGCTTCAAAGTCACCATTGGTGAGCAGTTCTGATGAAGGTGTTGGCTCTACTACTTCAATTAGCTCTTTTAATGCATTTGCAAAACCTTGTAACGCTGGCTTAGCTGTATAGTCGTTAAAAAATAAAAGTGGCCATTCTGTAGTAGGCTCTGGCCAGTTTTGTAACCAGCTATCTTCGTCAATTACACCCCAAATAGTTATGCCACCGCGTTGATCTTCAGGGACAGTTTCTAAATAGGTTTTAACAATATTGTAGTAGTACTGCTTTTGTTCATCTGCTCTTTCACTTGTTAGGTAAGTTAAAGGAATGCCACCTTCGTTGTTCATTCGAACATCTAATTCGGTAATTTTAACTTTAATTTTAGGGCGAATATCGACCACTTTTTGAAGATGAGCTTGTATTGTAGAAATATCAGGGCTGTTGAGTGAAATATGAGATTGAAAACCTATGCCATCAATAGGCACGCCATTATTTTGAAAATCGTTAACCATAGATATAACGGCATCTAATTTGTCGGCGTTCCAAATTAGGTTGTAATCGTTGTAGTATAAATCTGCATCGGGATCGGCAGCTCTTGCGGCTTTATAGGCTAGCGGTAAAAATTCAGCACCTATGTTTTCAAACCACACCGATTCATCGGCACTGTCACTTGTGGTTTTTTCGCCACGGTATTTACCATTTTCCATAAACGCTTCGTTAACTACATCCCAACTCACTACGGTATCGTTAGCGCCTTCTTCTTCAAAATGAGTGGCTATTTGTGTTATGTGATCTTCCATCATTGTTATCCAAGCGGCTTTATCCCCTTGAAAACTTTGCATCCACGGTGCTATTTGTGAGTGCCACACAAAAACATGGCCATGCACGGTGAGTGAGTTGTCTTTGGCGTAGTTAACTAGCTCATCAGAATCATCATAAAAAAATTCGCCTTGGGTAGGTTGTAAATAGGTAGGCTTCATAATGTTTTCGGCAGATAGTTGATTAAAGTGTTGTTCAATAATCGTTTTAATTTCTGGTCTATCTATTATGCTGTTACCAAAATCGCCCGCTGGCACGGCAACGCCTATGTTAAAGTTAGGTGCTAAAGCTTTTAAACTTTGTGCTGTTACTTCGCTGTATTGCACATCAGGTATTTCGTCTGCTGGTACATCGTCTAAAATAAAGCCTGAAAACTCATCTATGTATATAGATTTATTAATGTTTTCTTCTTTTGAAAAGTGAATTGCTAATCTAACTAATGAGTCAGCTTCGGCAGTTGCTGCTGTTAATGTTATTTTTTGCCACTCGCCTGTTAGCGTTTCTTTTACTAGGCTAAGCTGGCCATAATCTGGAGCAGGTGTTTGTATCCAAAAATCGGCACTGGTTCCCTCTTCCCCTTTGGCCCAAACACTAAACTCGTAATTTTTACCGCCGGTGACAGGAATGTCCTCATAAGCTATTTCAATACCCCAAGGGTTATCACCTAATGTATTAACAGTAACCTGAACCGCTTTAGTGCCTTTGTAAGCATTAACGCCTTCTTCTGATTCGATTACTTCTATTGTTGAAGAAGCACTTGATTCTTGATCTGGCCTAAATACCCAATTTCCAACTGGTGTTGTTTGCCCTGCCGCGTCTTCTTCAAAGCTACCATTTATTATTTCAGCCGCTTCTGGGGCGTCAGGTACTGGCGTTTCTGGCACTACAACTTCAGGTGTTTGTACTTCTGGCACCTCTGCGTCGTTATTATTCCCTCCGCACGCCATTAATAGTGACACTAAGGTCACTATTCCAGTGTTACGAAAAATCGATTTTTTCATTTTTTATTCCTTAGACTAAAGCAATAAATGAGTCGTTTAGCAAAATGTTATAATCGTCATCTCAGTGAGTAAAAATGATGGAATATTTTACATCACTTCAAATAAACTTTTATTCATAATGACTACAACTAATTTAATTAAACAAATACTCATCTATTTTTATTATTGTAATATCTCATCAAATTTTAATGTCTCTCTTGTGATAAACCACAAAGATAAATTAAAAACCAATGAGTTATAGTTAAGGTTTAAATTAAATTTTTACTGTTCAATATTGTGTGTGTGAATATATCATCATTAAATTAACCTAAAACCAACATTGTTATAGTCTAATTTACAATAACTATCAAGGTTAAAATTCACTCAGTTTTTTATTAGATATAATGGCTTAATAGTAAAATTGATACTTTTACTGAGGTGCTTAGTGGGCTTTGTTATGTAAGCTAATAATAAATCAGAAGGTAAATACAATAAAAAATAAAAGGGGTTACCGCTTAGCTAAACCATACAATTTATAGCTTTAATGATATGAATATAAGCGAATTGGTATAAAACAAAAAGCCAGCGATTAAGCTGGCTTATAGGTTTGCTAATTACGTTATTTAGCTAATTATTTACGTAGTGCGTCGATTCGTACATCAAGCGGCGGGTGCGATGAAAACAATTCAGCCATGCCTTTGCCACTTGCAATACCAAAGGCCATCATTGAGCCTTCTAATTGCGAAGGATGGTTTTGCTTTAATCGCTCAAGGGCTGATCGCATTTTGTCAGCACCAACTAGTTTTGCTGCGCCGCTGTCGGCTGCAAACTCACGTTTACGGCTGTAACTTGCAACTACTATGCTTGCTAGTACACCAAATAATACTTGGAATAACATATCGAATAAGAAGTATGTCCAGCTACTGCCGCCCTCTTCTTCATCGCTATTTATAAAGTTATCTACAATGCCTGCCAGTACTTTTGCGGCAAATATTACAAAGGTGTTTACCACGCCTTGTATTAGCGTAAGCGTTACCATGTCGCCGTTAGCAATATGCGATACTTCGTGAGCAAGTACGGCTTCGGCCTGATCTTTGGTCATGTTGTGCATTAAGCCTGTGCTTACTGCCACTAATGAGTTGTTTTTACTTGGACCTGTTGCAAATGCGTTCATTTCTGGGCTGTCGTAAATTGCCACTTCTGGCATTTTAATACCAGCTTTTTGTGCTTGCGCAGATACCGTTTGTACAAGCCAATGTTCGGTTTCGTTTCGAGGCTGCGTAATTACATGCGCGCCTGTTGATTTTTTAGCGATCCATTTCGACATAAATAACGAAATAAACGATCCACCAAAACCAAATACGGTGGCTATAAGTAAAATTCCGCCAAGGCTACGATGGCTTAAGCCCAGCGCGCTCATTATTATTGAAAGCACTACACCTAATACCAACATAACCGCTAGGTTAGTTAATAAAAACAAAAATACACGTTTCATATTGTCCTCACAAAAATAGGTTTGATCACCGAACATAAAATTAAATTAGGTTAAAGCAATCACTGCGCTATGACACACTATGTTATAACGTTAGCGCTATTTTGTGACAAACTATGTCATAACACAAGTGTTATTTATGTGTTTATTGATAATTTTTTTAAGAAGAGTTTTACAGCAAATTTAAATATGAAGTTTCTTTATAAATCAGCTTATTACAAGCTGTTATTTAGCTCTGCCATATCAATTGGAAATCCACGCTCATGTGCCAATATGCGTGCAACTTCGCCAATTTTGTCGCTGCTATTATGTTTAAGGTACGACCATTGATGGGTACTGCGGTGATGATTTACAGCAGGATCGCTGCTTATTATTCCCAATTTTATAAATTCACCCACTATCTGATCTGCCGCTATTAACGTTGACGATGCTTTAACATTTTCGGCCCGTGCATAATTAATATGCGAATATAAGCTTACATCGGCTACGCGCAAAGTGTCGTCATCCCCTGGGATTTGTTGCCCGCCAAACAAGGCATTATTTTGTGTATTCGCAGTTTTAAACGCAGGTACAAACTCGGCTACATAATCAATTGCTGTTTGGGTGCGTGTTTGCAACGCTGCTTTGTCCCAGCCATCTTTAATATAATGCAGATATTTATCGGGGAGTTTAGGTTGTGCGCTCATTGGCGTTGCATCAGCTAACCCATCATTAAACAATGTAATGTTGTTAGTCATTCCATGTATTTGAAAGTAACCATTAGGGTAAGGCGTCAGCTGCGCCATACCTTCTGGCGTACCACGGTTACCATAAATAATTATTTCGGGTATTTGCCCACCAGCACCTTGCCAATGAGTAATGTAAGAGGCTTTAAATTCGACCATGCGTTTTACATCTACCCCAACCAGGTCGTCAATAATACCGGTTTGAAAACCACACGCATTAATAAGGTAATCTACCTCAATGGTTTGTGTATCGACTTGTGTATCGGTTTGAGTATCAGGTTGTTCATCAAGGCTTGGCTCTGATTGGTATTCAATGCGCCATTTAAGTGTTTGCTTATCATTATTGGTATTTATAACAGGCGATACACTTTTAACACTGGTGCTTGTTAAAACGTGAGCGTGTTTGTACTGTGCAAGTGCTAGTTGTGCACTGGCCGATAAACGAAATATATTCCAACCATATTCTTGTGCAACAATAAGCGGAAACTTTAGCTTATCTAAATCTAAATGCTTAGCCACGGGTATCATCCACTCATCTAACGACGTGGGCTTCGCTACTTGTTTTTGCTTAGCAAGCTTTAGCATTTGCTCATAACTATATAACTGATAATAATGCTCTGGCTCGCCTAATACTTTGTTAGCGCTGTCTTGTTCAACAAGCTCGCTGTAGGCTTTTACTAATTTATTTAAACGCGGAAATAAATCCTCCGGGGCGTCGTCATCGCGCTTGGGTACGCCAAATACTGTGGGGCGAACATCTATGGTGTGAGGATAAAGGCGAGCAATATCTATACATTGCTTAAGTAAATCTATGCAGTCTTCGTCGGGTATTTCACGGTATAAGTTGCCACCTGCATGCAAATGGCACATTGGAGGGCCATCAATTAACGACTTTTTCTTTTCAAGTACATAAGTTTCTAGCCCTAACGCAGCAAGTCTAATGGCTATTGTGGCGCCAGCTGTGCCTCCACCTATTATACCTACGCGTTTTTTAGGTAAGCCATAGTTTAGTGCTTTTGGCTCAGCGCTTACGTGCGCATCTGGGGCGTAGTTTTCAATAAATGGGTGCGTCATATAGTCGTTATGTCCTTAGTAACATTGTCTTTAAGCAAGCTATGTATTTATAAACGTTTATATGTGTACTAAGGCTGACTATTTCAAGATT
Source organism: Pseudoalteromonas sp. SA25 (assembly GCF_011378705.1). Taxonomy (NCBI): domain Bacteria; kingdom Pseudomonadati; phylum Pseudomonadota; class Gammaproteobacteria; order Alteromonadales; family Pseudoalteromonadaceae; genus Pseudoalteromonas; species Pseudoalteromonas sp. SA25. The sequence continues at coordinate 118,230 of NZ_WTKV01000013.1, forward strand.
TACCTAACAAAGTAGCTTTTTTAAAACCGCTTAAGTGTTTATAGATAACGCACTAAGCAAGCTTTTGTATATTTGTAACTTAGGAGTTTGCTCGCTGTATGGGCTTATGGCAAGTATTGGAAACGGTAAACGTGCTTTAAGTGAATCAAGGTTTGCTTGGTACTCGTCCATGTTTTTATCGACTTGGTTTGCAATCCAACCAACGCAGTTTATTCCCATACTTTGCATATGCGCAGCGGTTAGTAACGCATGATTTAAGCAACCTAGCTTCATACCAACAACCAGTATTACCGGTAGTTGCTCTGCTTTAACCCAGTCGTATAAATACTCCGTATTGTTAATAGGTAACGCCCAGCCACCAGCACCTTCGGTAAGTATGTAATTAGCGCCCTGCTGTTTTACATCATTATAAGCATCACTTAGTTTATCAATAGTAATACTAACCCCAACTTGCTCAGCGGCTATGTGCGGCGCAATAGGTGGCGCAAACGCAAACGGATTTACTACGTCGTATTTAGCGCTGACTGTTGCGCTTTCCATTAGTATTAGAGCATCAGCATTCACTAGTTGATCGAATGCCATTTCGCAGCCAGCAGCAAGGGGTTTAAAGCCAATGGCTTGTTTTTTGTGTTGGGCAAGTAACTTTAATAGCAAACTGGTAACGTGGGTTTTTCCGGCATCGGTGTCGGTGCCTGTTATAAAAAATTCTTTCATGCGTTGCCTTTAATGTCTTTGGGCTTATTTAGTGTTTTTCTAATGATAACAGCACCACATGATAAGACACACATGCTTTGTTATTTATAAGCGGATACGCACTGCATACTTTTTGTAGCGCCGATTTTGTAAGTAGCCCTTGACGTGTATTGGTATGATTTTGCGTAGTACCGCCAATAGCCTTAATTGAAGTAATAGCTTTTAAAGGTGTTGTATATTCATCGGTGTAAATACGTTTTTTAGCGCTGTTAATAGTAAACCCTGCATTTTGGACTGATTGGTTTATATGCAATTCACTATTAAAGGTATTTATGTGGCTGTTAGAATCAAGCGCTGCAAAGGCTGTTTTTATTTCGTTAAGTGAGCCCTCTACCACAGTGCTTATATACGCCTGCCCGCCTGGTTTTAATATGTTGTAAAGTGACTGCATTAAAGCCGAAAAATTAGCAGACCACTGCACTGCAAAATTACTGTAAATTACATCAACACTGTTTGCTTGTAGCGGTAAGTTATCCATATCGGCGCATATTTTAGGTGTGGTTAAATCACTACTTTGCAGCATGTTTATGCTTAGATCCATTGCTACAACGCCTTCAAACATACTTTGTAAGGTATGCGTATCAACAAGCGGACCTGCACCTAAATCAACACAAAGCTTATTTTTATTAAAGCCTGGTTTTATGAGTGAAAATAGATCGCTTGCTGCCTGTTTTTGTACATTTGCATGGGTCTTATAACTCGCCGCCGCCTTTGAAAACTTACTTTGGGTCGACTTTTTAAGCTCCTTGCTTAAATCCTTGTTTAACTCTATATCCAATTCGCTACTTACTAGGCACGGTTTTACAAGTTGTGTTTGCACTAGGTCTGTTTTTAATACTGGCTGAGCAGTCATGCTATTGCACCTACTAAATGCTTAACTAAGTGCGTTATGTCTTGCTCAGTATGTGCGGCGGTTAAAGTAATGCGCAAACGTGAGGTGTTATGTGCAACTGTGGGCGGTCTAATTGCAGTGAGCCAAATACCCTCTTGTTTAAGTTTATCTGCCGCTTGCAACGTTTGCTCAGCGCAGCCTAATACAATGGGCTGTATGGCTGTGTTTGACTCCATAACTGCAATATTATGGGTTTTAGCGAGTTGCTTAAATAATGCAATATTGGCATTTAGCTTATCGCGTTTATCATCAGCTGTTTTTATGCTTTTAATACGCGCAAGTGTGTGGCTTGCCATAAGCGGCGACATAGCGGTTGAATACGTGTAATCGCGATTAAATTGCAGCATGTAATCAATAAACTGTTTACTGCCTAATACACACGCGCCACTACTAGCCACTGTTTTACCAAAGGTAATGATTAATATATCTGGCAGCGTTTGAGTAATAAACGCTTCGCAACTGCCTAAACCGGTTTTGCCTAATGCACCAAAGCCGTGTGCGTCGTCAATCATCAGCCATGCGTTGTGCTGTTTTGCAAGTGCGAGTAATTCTTTAAGAGGCGCGGTATCGCCATCCATCGAAAACACACCTTCGCTTATAATTAGCTTGTTTTGCGCTTTTGATTTTTCGAGCCGTGAGCGTAAATGGTTCATGTCGTTGTGATTAAAACGCACTAAAGCCGCGTTAGAATGCATAGCCCCGTCGATCAAGCTTGCATGATTTAACTTATCTTGAAAAATAGCGCTGTTTTGTGCAGCCGCTTTATCTTGAAACAACGCTTTAATTACGCTGCTATTAGCGCTAAACCCTGAGTTAAACAGCATCCCTGCGCCATAACCAAATTGCTCGCATAAGTATTGTTCGAGCACTTTTTGCTGCGCCTGATAACCGGTAACCAATGCTGAGCTGTGACTCCCTAATGCGTGGGAGTCATTAATATTAACAGCCTCATCAGCAAAACCTAAATAGTCGTTACTGGCAAAGTTAAGGTAGGCTTTATTATTAACCGTTATGGTGCGCGCTGTTGCATGTTGCACTACGTGGCGTTTACGAAGTAACGCATCTTGCTGGCGAGCCTGCAGATGCTTGTTTATAAAATCAAAAGGCATTGATATAAGCCTACGCTTCGTAAAACAATTCAGACGTTGCTTTGTCGGCTACTTGCGATGAAAGCGAGGCTTCTACTGCTTCGTCTGAATAGTCGTGACGCTTTTCTGGGTTCATGCCTAATTTTTTAATTAGGTTCATATCGGCATCAGCGTCTGGGTTATCGGTGGTAAGAAGTTTGTCGCCATAAAATATTGAGTTAGCGCCTGCAAAAAAGCACATTGACTGCATTTGCTCGTTCATGGCGTTACGCCCTGCCGATAAACGCACATAACTGTGTGGCATCATAATGCGCGCTGTTGCTATGGTACGTATAAATTCAAAATGATCTAAATCGTCTGCGTTTTCAAGCGGTGTGCCTTTAACTTTAACGAGCATATTAATAGGCACGCTTTCTGGCTGTTGTGGCAAATTAGCTAGTTGCATCAGTAACCCATAACGGTCGCTTGCTTGTTCGCCCATACCGACTATTCCGCCTGAGCATACTTTCATACCAGCATCGCGTACGTGGTCAATGGTATTTAATCTATCTTGAAAAGTACGGGTTGATATAATTTGCTCGTAATACTCAGGAGACGTGTCGAGATTATGATTGTAGTAATCAAGCCCTGCGTCTCTAAGCTCATGAGCTTTTTCGTTAGTGAGTTTACCCAGCGTCATGCAGGTTTCTAACCCTAGCTCTTTTACTTCTTTAACCATTTGCGAAATGTATGGCATGTCTCTGTCTTTTGGATCTGACCATGCAGCCCCCATACAAAAACGGGTAGCGCCTTTTTGTTTTGCAAGGCGTGCTTGCTCTACTACTTTTTCTACTTCTATTAAGCGTTCGCGCTCTAAATCAGTTCTGTAATGGCCCGACTGCGGGCAGTACTTACAGTCTTCTGGGCAAGCGCCTGTTTTAATTGATAACAACGTAGAAATTTGCACTTCATTTGGGTTGAAGTTAGCACGGTGAACCGATGCGGCTTTAAAAAGTAAATCGTTAAATGGCATTTCAAATAATGCTTTAACTTCAGCGTGGGTCCAATCATGACGAACAGGTGCAAGTTCCATAATACTCTCTTATTTTTTCTCAGCGGTGATATTGGCTTAGTCTACGAGTTGAAGTACCATTGTCAACGAAGCCCACCAAGTTAAGGTTTACATATGATTAAAAAGAATACGATTGACCTTGATTTTGATCGTGAGCACATTTGGCATCCATATACATCTATGACTAAGCCAATTCCGGTATATCCCGTTACACATGCAAATCACAACATTATTCACCTTGAAACTGGCGAGCAACTAATCGATGGCATGGCCTCGTGGTGGAGCGCAATACATGGCTATAACCACCCGGTTATAAATAACGCCATGATTGAGCAAATTAATAGTATGAGCCACATTATGTTTGGCGGTATTACGCATAACAGCGCAGTAGAGCTTTGCAAAAAAATAGTAAATATAACGCCGCCTGATTTAACTAAAGTGTTTTTAGCCGACAGCGGATCGGTAAGTGTTGAAGTAGCAATAAAAATGGCGCTGCAATATTGGTTAAGCCAAGGTATTACGACAAAACAAAAATTAATGACGCCTTACAAGGGCTACCATGGCGACACCTTTGCAGCTATGAGCGTATGCGACCCCGTTAACTCAATGCATAGTTTATATTCAGGCTTTTTACCTGAGCATGTATTTGTGCCTGCACCGGTTAGTCAATTTGGGAGCGAGTTTAACCAGGCAGAAGCCCAAGAGCTTGAAGAATACTTTAAAGCAAACCACAGCCAAGTAGCCGCCTTTATCATTGAGCCTATTGTACAAAACGCGGGTGGTATGAATTTTTATCACCCTGATTATTTAGCCTGCGTACGTAAATTGTGCACCCAATATAATGTACTGCTAATTTGCGACGAAATAGCCACAGGCTTTGGCCGTACAGGTAAATTATTTGCTGTAGAGCACGCCAATATAGAGCCCGATATAATGTGTATTGGTAAAGCATTAACTGGCGGATCAATGACGCTATCGGCCACTATCACTAGCGATAAAATAGCCATTGGCATCAGCGAAGGTGAAGCAGGTGTTTTAATGCACGGCCCTACTTTTATGGGTAATCCGCTTGCCTGTGCTGCGGCCTGCGCAAGTATTAACTTGTTACTTGAGCAAAACTGGCAACAACGAATAAAGCAAATAAACACCCAGCTACAACAACTTAATAAATGCAGTGAACTAGAAGCGGTTGCCAATGTACGTACCTTAGGTGCAATAGGTGTTGTTGAGCTAAACGAGGCTGCTGGCAATGTTGATGTTGCAAAAATTCAGGCTTATTTTGTAGAGCAAGGCGTATGGATACGTCCATTCGGTAAACTAATTTACCTTATGCCACCGTATATAAGTGACGATGCAAGTATAAAAACACTGTGTGATGCCATTTATAATGCCATTAAAGGCAAGCATTACGCTTAATAGTCGGTCTCAATAACTAATCCTAATACAGGTTATAGCGCTATTTACTGTAACCTACCGCTACATTTAGTGTTTTTATCTATTAAGCGAGTTTGTGGTTATTGATCTCGTTAACTATTAGCTATATGATAATGTCTATCATTTACAATTACCTTTTTGGACTTCTTTGCTATGAAATTACTATTTAAACCAGCCAAAACTTTAGGTGCAAGCCTTTTACTAGCCTCGGCGTTTATGGCTCAACCAGTATTAGCTAACGGCCCTATTGGAGAGCATGTTAATCATCTTCAAGCTAACCTTAAAAGTTACGCAGAAGAAGTAGAATGGATGGTAGGCAAAGTTGATACCATGGTAAGCGACTACGACACTAAAGGCGCAAAAGCTGTAAAAACTGATGATTTAATTGAATACTGGGAATCAGTTAAGTTTCACAGCGCAATAGAAACTAACTTCGTACCGGTATACGCTTCTATTTGGCAGGGTATTTACGGCGTTAAAATGGCTATCGAAAACGGTAAACCAGCGGCTGAAGTACGTAAAGAGCAAGAAGCGATGAACATAGCCTTGTGGCAAGGTCTTGGGGCTGTTAAGCTTGCTGCAAAATTCCAGCAAAAAGGCTTGTTAGACGCTGTAAAAGCAACCGCTACAACTCAAATGACACAAAGTGCCACAATTGATGAAATTAAGCACAAATTAGACCGTGTAGTAGCTAAATTTGCTGAGCGCTTACAAGACGAAGCAACTGAAATTGTTCACGATACTTACCTACACCTGTTTGAAGGCGTAGAAGGTACTCTTATCGAGCAAGACGCTAAACTAGTTGAAGTGCTGGAAAAAGACTTTAACGTAACACTGCCACAAGCAATTAAAAACAGTAAAAGCGTAGATGAAGTACGCGATGTGATTAGTGATATGCAAACAAAATTAGACCGCGCTAAGGTTTTAATAGAAAAAGCCGAAAAAGCACGTAAGGATGTATTTTAAGTGAAGCGTAGGACCTTTATTCAAGGCCTAGCTGCGTTAGGGGTGGTTGGCTCATTGCCACTACCTCTTTCTCGTGCGCTAGCCGCTGATATAGCAAACCCTGTTTCTGTTGATGATTTACCAAAGCTTAAAGGTGAGCTAACCCTTTATTTAGGCCGAGGCGAAGGTGGTTTGTATGAAAACGTATTACAAGCAATCCAGAAAAAAAATCCAGACTTTAAACTCGGTATACGCCGAGGTCCAACGGCTGCTTTAGCTAATACCATTGTTGCTGAGTCTAAAGCGGGTGTTCGCCGCGCTGATTTATTTTGGGCAGTTGACTCAGGCGCGATTGGTTTAGTAACCGATGCAGGTCTTGCACAACCTATTCCAAGTGATTTATCTGCTCAGTTACAACCACAATTTAGATATAAAGAGTGGGCACCTGTAACTGGTCGTATTCGTACATTGCCATATAACACGTCACGTTTGACCAAAGATCAAATTCCAACAAGTATTATGGAAATTGCCGACAGCGATTTAAGTATTGGTTGGGCGCCCGCCTACGCTTCTTTTCAATCGTTTGTAACCGCAATGCGAATTTTAGAGGGCGACGACAAAACCGCTAAGTGGCTTAAAAAGATTCAAAAACGTGCTAAAACATACGCTGGTGAATTAGGTGTTGTTATGGGCGTTGAACGTGGCGAAGTTGATATTGGTTTTGCTAATCACTATTACACATTGCGTTTAAAATCAGGCAAGCCTGATGCTAAACTTGATTTAGCATTTACACAAAATGATGCTGGCTGTTTAGTTAATGCATCGGGTGTGTTAGCGCTTAACGACGATCCGCTTGCTACTAACTTTATGCGTTACTTACTAAGTAAAGAAGTACAAGGTTACTTAGCCAGTGAAGCGTACGAAATTCCACTAGTAAATGGTATTACCCAACCTGAAGGTTTACCGTCACTTGCTAATATTTCTCCACCTAAAGTAGATTTAACACAGCTTGCTGATTTACGCCCTACTATAGATTTGATGCGTAGCAGCGGCGTATTGTAATGAGAATACCTGCTTCTTACCCAATGGCGCTGCTTGCAGCGCTCATTACGCTTACCCCTGTTTTTATATTAATGGTACTAGCGAGCGATTCAAGCTCAGTATTTGATAGCCACAATCTTAAAATTTTAGGCAACACGTTATCTTTAATGGGATTAACGGTAGTAGGCTCTATTTTAATTGGTGTGCCACTGGCGTTTATTAGTGCCTATGTTCATTTACCTTTCAAAAAACTGTGGCTAGTTGTATTTGCAGCCCCGCTTGCAATACCTAGCTACATTGGCGCATTTACCCTTTATGCTGCTTTTGGTCCTGGAGGTGAAATAAACACCTTAACGGGAATAGAAACACCATCAATGTATGGCTTAACAGGCGCAGCAATTGTAATGACGCTGTATACCTTCCCATTTGTAATGATGACAACTCGCTCATCCCTACTTAGCCTTGATGCGAGTATGGTTAATGCAGCACGTACGCTAGGCATGTCGATGACACAAAGCGTGTTTAAAGTAATATTACCCCGTGTAGTTAATGGTATTGCAGCCGGCTCGTTATTGGTCGCGCTTTATACATTATCAGACTTTGGCACGCCCGCAATGATGCGCTTAGATACGTTTACCCGTGTTATTTACGTTGAATACAACTCGTTTTCTTTAGGTCGCGCAGCAATGCTCTCCTTGCAATTGTTGGTAATTGTTGGGTTTTTATTATTACTAGAATCACAAATAAAAACAGCGAGCGAAAAGCAAGGTCGTTCATTAGTGTTATTCCCTAAAAAATGGCAGTTGAGTGCAATGTTTATAACGTTTGCCCCTATATTGTTTTTAGCTATTGGTTTGCCGCTTGCCATATTTTCGCTTTGGTTAGCACGAGATGGTTTAAGTTCTTTTGATTTTAGTATTGCATGGAATTCAACATATGCATCGGGTATTGCGGCAATTGTAGCCGTTATCGTTGCGATCCCCGTTGCACATGCCGCACTGAGTGGAAAAGCGGGTCGTATAATGGAACGTGTTACTTACTTTGGTTTTGGTATTCCGGGTATAGTAATGGGCACAGCGCTTGTTTACGGTGGTTTGCAGTTACCGTTTTTATACCAAACACTAGGACTGCTTATTATTGCTTATATGCTGCGGTTTTTACCACTTGCTGTAGGCTCTGTTAGAACAAGCACCGAACACTTAGATCCAAGCTTAGTAAAGTCTGCGCGCGTATTAGGGGCAAGTCCACGTGAAGTATTTACTCGTATAACACTGCCTTTAACTATGCGCGGTATTATTGCCGGTGCAGCACTGGTGTTTTTAGAGTCAATGCGCGAACTCGAAGCCACGCTATTACTTGGCCCAACAGGGTTTGAAACCCTCTCTACATATTTATGGCGTGTATACGAAGCGGGTTATTTTGGTCGTGCTGCTGTGCCTGGGTTACTTTTAGTCGTGATTTCTGCCTGCGCGTTAGCTATTATGCTTTCTGGCGAAAAACGCAACCAGTTTGAACACTAAGGATTTAAAAATAAATGCTATCTGTAAGTAAGTTGTCTATAGATTATGGAAGTAACCGTGTAGTAAGCGATTTAAACTTATCACTGGGTGAAAACGAAATCCTTATGCTTGTAGGACCTACAGGTTGTGGTAAAAGTACTATTTTACAAGCACTCGCTGGTCTTATACCTATTAGCGAAGGTGAAATAAACACGGGTAAATGGCGTGCAACACCAAAATTAACACTGCCTCCTGAAAAACGCAGTGTAGGTATGGTGTTTCAAGATTTTGCATTATTTCCGCACTTAACCGTACAGCAAAATATTTGCTTTAGATTAAAAGATACAGCCCCTGCCGAGTATTGGATAAACCTACTTGGACTGAGCGACTTTAGAGATAAAAAACCAGCAACGCTTTCTGGCGGACAAAAGCAACGTGTAGCACTTGCGCGCACCCTTGCCCACCAGCCAGACTTTGTATTGCTTGATGAGCCGCTTTCTAACTTAGATGCCGCCCTTAAAGACATGCTTCGTTGGGATATTAGAAACGCACTTAAAGCCGCTGGCGTACCTGCTATTTGGGTAACACACGATCAAGAAGAAGCTCTTTCGGTTGGTGATCGTGTTGGCGTTTTAAAAGGCGGCAAAATTCAGCAAATTGATTCACCCGAGCGCTGCTTTAGCACGCCAAACAATCGTTTTGTGGCACGTTTTTTAGGTGAAGCCAGCTTTATTGCAGGCAGCTTTGAAAACGGACAAGCAACCACCTCGATTGGTAATGCGCCCGCTCATGGCGTTGACTGTGAAAGTGGCGACGTTGATGTACTACTTCGACCAGACGATGTGTTACTTGTACAAAGCAGTGTTGGCAATAACGGCGAAGTAATTTGGGTACGTTTTGAAGGTGGCAGCCGCTTGTGTGCTGTAAAACTTGCGTGCTCTACGGTTGTAACTAGCCGAGTAAGCCATGAAGTTGTTGTAAACCCTGGCGACGAAGTGCATGTATCACTAAGTACCTCGCACCCATTAGCGGTTTATAAATCTATAGACTGATTAAAATATTGATGTAGGCATTAATTTAAACATTAATACCTACATCAATACTTACTATTTAGACCCAAAATTCAGTTTAAATACGTTCCCCGTTAAAACCCTATCTCGCTTAAAACTAATACTTTTTACCTTTAAGAAACTCACTATAGTCAATAAACAATAATAATATGCAGGTTAAATTATGAACCTCTTGCTATTAATCAGCTGTTGCTGTTTACTGAACAAAGATTAATGTTAAACAGTTCCTCTCAGATATCACTTATCAGGTTACGTCTTTTATATTAGTTAAAACCACACACAAACATTAAAACACATTATTAAGCATTGCTTTTAGCGAACGTATTATAAAAATAAAGCTATATTCAAGCATTGCTGAACCTTAATTATCCTTTAAACGTTTATAAAGTTGTTCAGCCCTTAATGGTACAAAGGATCTAGATAGTGAATAAAATAAGTACCAAGAAAGAACTATTAGAATATTCCGAAAGTATTGTAAATACGGTTCGAGAACCACTGATTGTTTTAGACCAGCACTTAAGAGTAGTAACAGCGAGTCGCTCATTTTATGAGTTTTTCCGCGCTAATCACAAAGACACCGTTGGAAAGTTAATATATGACCTTGGTAATAATCAATGGAACATTCCCAAGCTTCGTGAATTATTAGAAACCATATTACCCCAAAAAACGAGCTTTGATGATTACAAAGTTGAGCATAATTTTAAAACAATTGGCTGGCGTACAATGCTGCTCAACGCAAGGCAAATTAAGCGTACTCAGTCAAAAGATCGAATTATTTTATTATCTATCGAAGATATTACCGAACGTAATGCGATTCAAGAAGGGTTAGTAAAAGCAAACAAAGAATTAGAAGTACTTACAAATGATTTAGAAAGTGCGGCTCGAGTTAAGTCAGAGTTTTTAGCAAATATGTCGCATGAACTGAGAACCCCGCTTAATTCTATTAATGGTTTTTCTGAGATACTTTACGATGAGACATTTGGCACTTTAAACGACAAACAAAAACAGTATGTTAAAAATGTACTGGTAAGTGGCAAACACTTACTGTTACTTATTAACGAAATACTGGATATGGCAAAAATTGAAGCTGGAAAAATGACTCTAACCATCTCTCATTTGCCGATACGCCAAGTATTGCACGAAATTACAGGGCTTACAGCAGATACAGCTAACCAGAAAAAATTGAATATGTGTCTTGATATTGCTGATGACTTGCCACCAATTGAAGCTGACTCCCTTAAGGTTAAACAGATACTTTATAATTTGCTTTCAAATGCAGTGAAGTTTACACCCGATGAGGGTCAAATTGGCGTTAAAACACGACATACTGATACAGAAATAGAAATAACAATTTGGGATACGGGTATTGGTATTGCGGCTGAAAATATGGAAAAAATATTTGAAGGCTTTTTTCGCATAGAAACCCCCTACTCTAGATTAACAGAAGGTACAGGACTTGGACTGCCTATTGCAAAAAGTCTAGTAAAGTTGCATGGAGGCGAATTTGTTATTGAATCTGAAGGTGTTAATAAAGGCACATCGGTTCGTATAACTTTGCCAATTAAACAAAAGCCTATGGTAAAGCATAATGAAAACCAAAATAGTAGTAGTTGACGATAACGCTAATAATCTATTGCTAGAGGAGGATCTTTTACTCATGGCAAATTTTGAAGTATTCACGGCAATGAATGCAAAAGATGCCCTTTTGGCAATAAGACGTGAACACCCAAAAATTATTATTTTAGATGTTCAACTACCAGATATGTCTGGAACAGAAATTGCCAAAATTTTGCGTGATGAAAAAGAAACTGCAAATATCCCTATTGTATTTGTTACGGCTTCTGTTTTACCCGCTGATATAGACCAATTACTGTGTATACCTAACAGTGCGTATATTTCTAAGCCTATAGACACACGCATGTTCGCTAAACAAATAAGTTTATATATAAAGTAATAACCACCCTGGTTCAAACCTTAATACGCAGGAAAAGTTAATGAAAGATAGCCCTTTAATTTTGGTTGTTGATGACAATCTTCAAAATATAGAACTCATGCAAGCTTATCTTGAACCCAAGGGATATAAAACAGTAACAGCGACTGGCGGGCAACAAGCATTAGATATCTTAGCACAACAACCTGTAGACCTTATTTTACTTGATATAATGATGCCCGGTATGAACGGTTTTGAAGTAACGCGCCGTGTTAGAGAAAATGCTGTATTAAAACTTTTACCTATCATACTTATTACTGCTTTAAGAGAGACAAAAGAACGAGTAAAAGGAATTGATGCTGGTTGTGATGATTTTATTACAAAGCCTGTAGATAAAAACGAGTTGTTATCGCGTGTTAAGTCCCTTCTTAAAATTAAAGACTATAACGATTTAAGAACTAATTATCAGAAGCAATTAGAAGCTGAAGTAGCCCAAAGAACTGAGTCATTAAAACAAGCAATGCAAGCTATTAAAGACGCATCGCTTGAAACAATTAATAGATTAACTAAAGCTGCTGAATATAAAGATGAAGAAACTGGTGCGCACATTCAACGTATGAGTTTGTATTCTGAGGCCGTTGCACGCAGTGTAGGGCTAGATGAGGGAACAGTTGAAAATATTTTATTTTCAGCGTCGATGCATGACCTCGGAAAGATTTCTACACCTGACCATATTTTGCTTAAAGCAGGACAATTAGATGCTGCAGAATGGGAAATAATGAAACAGCACACCGTTGTAGGCGCCAGCATACTTTCAGGTTCTGATTCTGAGGTTATTAAACTCGGTGAAATTATTGCCCGCTCACATCATGAAAAATGGGACGGCTCTGGTTATCCTGATGGCTTAAAAGGTAATGAAATTCCAATTGCAGCACGCGTAGTTGCTATTGCTGATGTATTTGATGCTCTCTCCTCAAAACGTCCTTATAAAAAATCATTCTCACAAGAAAAAACATTTGCCATTATTAAAGAAGGTAGTGGGAAGCACTTTGACCCCGCAGTAGTGGATGCTTTTTTTGCAGTTCAAGAAGAGATTTTAGCAATTAAACAAAAGTATGCTGAAAAGTAACACGTCCATAATTAATTAGAGGGAACCCCATGAACGGACCAAACCCCAATAATCCTTCACCAATGGAAGGTTTTCCTCAAGTAGGTTTTTATATTTGACGATAAAACAATAAATACGCTGCTAGATATAGCTTGGTGGGATTGGAGCAATGAAAAAATCACTGCTCATTTAGATACTATAACTCAAAATAATTTAGATGTGCAGTCTAAAATTTAGCACTACCACTCAAACATGTAGGCCATTTTGCTTATTGTTTTAAGCGGGACATTATGCGAGTTACGTTTAGCATATAAGTGCTGCATTGATTTGTCTTTCACTTCACCCACTATCACTTCTTTTACTTGATAACCTAAAGCAACAGCAGCTTGAGTGTAAGCTATAAATTCCCACTTTTTAATATTGGTGTTATCTACAATTACCAATGGCATACCTTGAGCAAGTGCATTTATAAAGCGCGCTAAATTTAAATTATGAAATTGCGACAATTTAAATTTATCGAAATGATATTCGCCCAGCTCATTAATAAAGTAATCATCAGTTGAGCAGATTAGGTATTGGCTTTCGTCAACTCCACCTAATTCGTCAGCAAGGCTTTGCGCGTAGTAAGACTTACCGCTTCCTGGTAGTCCTCGTAAAATAAAAACTTGTTTCATAGCATCGATTTTTTAAGTGTGAATAAATATTAATTTGATTTGTTTGTTAATAATGCCACAAAATCATTAAATTTAAGAGCAACAAATCATAATAGTAGTAATTAAACTCTAAAAACTGTTTAAAAATAAACCGCATGCATAAAAACTTTTAAAGAGTTGCCCACAATAGTTTTTTTATTCAACTTTACTAGGTAAGATACAGGGTTCAAGTGCAGCGCCGTTTATGTGCAATTTATGCCCGAGTGCTGCGCACAGTTAAAATAAAATAGTTAGGCAACTTATATCATTGGAGTGAAGATGAGCCATTTAGCGATTTCAGAGCTATTAAAAGGCAATGTTGCGGTAGACAGCCAAGTAACAATTAAGGGCTGGATCCGTACTCGCCGCGATTCAAAAGCAGGAATTTCATTTTTAGCCGTTCATGACGGTTCGTGTTTTGATCCTATTCAAGCGGTAGTTCCTAATTCACTGAATAATTATGATGAAGTTACTAGCTTAACAGCCGGTTGTTCTGTGTCGGTTACTGGTGTTTTAGTACAATCTGCTGGTCAAGGTCAATCTTACGAAATTCAAGCTAATACAGTGACTGTATTAGGTTGGGTAGAGAACCCAGATTCATACCCAATGTCGGCAAAACGCCACAGCATTGAGTACTTACGTGAGCACGCTCACCTTCGCCCTCGTACAAATATGATTGGCGCGGTAACTCGTGTACGTAACTGTTTAGCACAAGCTATTCACCGTTTTTACCACGAGCAAGGCTTTTACTGGATCAGTACGCCAATTATTACGGCAAGTGACTGTGAAGGCGCTGGCGAAATGTTCCGTGTGTCTACGCTTGATATGCAAAACTTACCGCTTACAGACAAAGGCGAAGTTGATTACAGCGAAGATTTCTTCGGTAAAGAAGCATTCCTTACTGTATCTGGCCAGTTAAATGGCGAAACTTACGCGTCTGCAATGTCAAAAATTTACACGTTTGGGCCAACATTCCGTGCAGAAAATTCAAATACATCACGCCACCTTGCAGAATTTTGGATGGTAGAGCCTGAAGTTGCGTTTGCTGATTTAGAAGACATCGCAAAACTTGCTGAAAATATGCTTAAGTATGTGTTTAAAGCCGTACTTGAAGAGCGCCGTGATGACATGGAATTTTTTGCACAACGTGTAGAAAAAACCGCAATTACGCGTTTAGAAGAATTTGTAGAAAAAGACTTCGCACAGGTAAATTACACTGAAGCAGTAGAGATCCTTAAAAACTGTGGTAAAAAGTTTGAGTACGCTGTTGAATGGGGTGTAGATTTACAATCTGAGCACGAGCGTTACTTAGCTGAAGAGCACTTTAAAGCACCGGTAGTTATTAAAAACTACCCACGTGACATTAAAGCATTCTACATGCGCCAAAACGAAGACGGTAAAACCGTTGCCGCAATGGACATTGTAGCACCCGGTATTGGTGAGATCATTGGTGGTTCACAACGTGAAGAACGCCTTGATGTACTTGATGCACGCTTAGAAGAAATGGGCTTAAACAAAGAAGATTACAGCTGGTACCGCGATTTACGTAAATACGGTAGCGTGCCACACTCAGGCTTTGGTTTAGGCTTTGAACGCTTAGTTGCTTATGTAACAGGTATGGGCAACGTACGTGACGTTATTGCCTTCCCTCGTACTAAAGGCAGCGCAACTTACTAATACTAAGTTAGCCGTTTATAAATACTAAAAACCAGCCAATTGGCTGGTTTTTTTGTGTCTTTAATTTACCGAATAAAAAAGCCGCAGCACTCAAAGAGCACCACGGCTTTCAACCAGAATAAATTTTGCTTAATTAAGCGCTATAAAGCACTCTCTAACTGTGGCAGTACTTCAAACAAATCAGCCACTAAACCGTAATCAGCGACTTGAAAAATAGGTGCATCGGGGTCTTTATTAATCGCGACAATTACTTTTGAGTCTTTCATACCGGCTAAATGCTGAATAGCACCGCTAATACCTACTGCAATATATAAATTAGGCGCTACAATTTTACCTGTTTGCCCTACTTGCATGTCGTTAGGTACAAAGCCTGCATCAACCGCTGCGCGCGACGCACCAATCGCTGCACCGAGTTTATCGGCAATACCATTAAGTAGTGCAAAGTTTTCACCGTTTTGCATACCGCGACCACCCGATATAACCACAGTGGCAGCTGTAAGTTCAGGTCGTTCAGACTCTGTTTGTTCAACACTTACAAAGCTACTTAATTGCGAATCAGACACTGTATCAATGCTTGTTATAGCCGCTGCTGATTGCTCGCCTTGTAAATCAAAGCTACTAGCACGTACGGTAATTACTTTTTTACTGTCGAGTGATTTAACTGTTGCGATTGCATTACCTGCATAAATTGGACGTTTAAATGTATCGGCGTCCACTACTGCGATAATTTCAGAAATTTGCGCAACATCTAATAACGCAGCAACACGTGGCATAAAATTTTTGCCTGTTGTAGTAGCACTTGCAACAATGTGGCTGTAGGTGTCGCTAAGAGATAAAACTAAATCGCTCATGCTCTCAGCTAACTGATGTTCATAAACGCTATTATCGGCAACTAAAACATTAGCTACGCCATCAATGCTGGCCACTTGTGAGCTCATTGCGCTTAGGCTGTTACCTGCAATAAGTACATCAACAGGAAAACCAATTTTTACTGCGGCGTTAATAGTTTTTGAGGTTTCTGGTTTTAAGGCACCGTTGTCGTTCTCTGCAATTACGAGTGTTTTCATTTAAATCACCTTTGCCTCTGTTTTTAATTTTTCTACAAGCTGTGCAACGTCTTCAACAATAATTCCTGCGGTACGTTTAGCTGGCTCTTCTACACTTATTAATTGAATACGCGGTGTTAAATCAACACCAAGCGAATCAGCTGCTATTACTTCAAGCGACTTACGTTTGGCTTTCATAATATTTGGCAGTGATGCGTAACGAGGCTCGTTTAAGCGTAAATCAGTTGTAACAACCGCCGGTAAATTAAGTGCTACCGTTTGCAGGCCCCCATCAACTTCGCGGGTCACGTTTACTTTGCCATTTTCAATAACAACCTTGGATGCAAATGTACCTTGGCCACGTTTAGTTAAAGCCGCTAGCATTTGACCTGTCTGATTATTATCTGAATCGATTGACTGTTTACCTAAAATTACAAGTTCTGGAGATTCTTGCTCTACAATTTTAGCGAGTAGCTTTGCAATATGGAGTGACTCGAGCTTTTCATCGGTTTCGATGTGAATGGCTTTGTCGGCACCCAGTGCTAATGCTGTGCGCAATTGCTCTTGCGATGCTTTAGGACCAATAGTAACAGCAACAACTTCATTGGCTGTACCGGCTTCTTTAAGGCGGATTGCTTCTTCTATAGCAATTTCACAAAACGGGTTCATTGCCATTTTTACGTTGGTTAAATCCACGTCGCTGTTATCACTTTTAACGCGTGCTTTTACGTTGTAATCAATCACTCTTTTTATTGGTACGAGAACTTTCATAGGAACTCCATAATTATTTAAACCTACAAGGTAACGTGCACGTCAACTTATTTATTTTATGAAATTAGACTACTTCCTGTTGACGTAAACGTCAACCTAAAATAACCTTTAACTATTCACAGTCTGTAACGTTTAATTTGCAAGGTTAAAAATAGGCTGTACACCTTATTTAAATGCGTAGTAAACATTCGAATAAGTCCGTCATAGATAAAGAGGTTATTATGGTCGAACGTGAAACCATGGAATTTGATGTAGTAATTGTTGGCGCAGGCCCTGCGGGGCTTTCAAGTGCAATTAAACTCGCGCAATTAGCACAAGAAAAACAACAAGAGTGCATGATTTGCGTCGTCGAAAAAGGTTCTGAAGTGGGTGCACATGTACTCTCAGGCGCTGTTTTTGAAACCAAAGCTTTGGATGAACTGCTACCAAATTGGCAAGAGCTTGGCGCACCGGTTACAACCAAAGTAACTAACGATGAAATTTATTGGTTTAATAACGAGCAAAAATCGACATCAATCCCCCACTTTGCTACGCCAAAAACATTTCATAATGACGGTAACTACATTGTATCTATGGGTAATGTATGTCGCTGGCTTGCTGAGCAAGCTGAAAGCTTAGGCGTAGAGATTTTTCCAGGATTTAGCGCACACTCTTTAATAATTGAAGATAAAGCAGTAAAAGGCATTATTACTGGTGATATGGGTGTCGACAAAGACGGTAATGAAAAAGACGGTTACATGCCTGGCATGGAGCTTCGTGCAAAATACACTATATTTGCAGAAGGCTGCCGAGGTCATTTAGGTAAGCAGCTAATTAATGAGTTTGCACTTGATGCAGATTCATCGCCGCAGCATTACGGTTTAGGCTTTAAAGAAATTTGGCAAATTGATGAAAGTAAGCATGAGCTCGGCAAAGTTGTTCATGGTACAGGTTGGCCACTTAGCGGCGATACTAATGGTGGTGCATTTATGTATCACAGTGAAAACAACCAAGTCGTTGTAGGTTTAATTGTTGATTTAAATTACTCAAACCCACATTTAAGCCCGTTCGATGAGTTTCAGCGAATGAAGCACCATCCAGTATTTAAAAACGTACTTGAAGGCGGTGAACGTATTGCTTACGGTGCGCGTGCTATTGCTAAGGGCGGTTTACATTCATTACCAAAAATGCATTTTGCTGGTGGCTTAATTATAGGGTGCGATGCAGGCACACTTAATTTTGCAAAAATTAAAGGTAATCACACCGCAATGAAATCAGGAATGGTTGCCGCTGAAGCTATTTTTGAAGCATTGCAAAATGAGTTGGCAAATACCGATTTAACTCATTATCAAACTGCGTTTGAGCAATCGTGGGCATATAAAGAGTTATATCAATCTCGTAACTTTGGCCCTGCTATGCACAAATTAGGTAAATTTATAGGTGGTGCGTATAACACGCTTGATCAAAACATTTTTAATGGTGGTTTACCCTTTACGTTTAAAGATAATACGCCCGATCATTCAACCCTTGTTGATGCTAACGCCGCTGACAAAATAGCGTACCCAAAGCCAGATGGACACCTTAGCTTTGATAAACTCTCAAGTGTGTTTTTATCAAATACTAACCACGAAGAATCACAGCCTTGTCATTTAAAGCTCAAAGATGTGTCAATCCCTATTAACGTAAACCTAGTTAAATTTGATGAACCCGCACAACGTTATTGCCCAGCAGGCGTTTACGAAGTACAAGAAATAGCAGGCAATAAAGAGTTTGTTATTAACGCCCAAAACTGTGTGCACTGTAAAACCTGCGATATTAAAGACCCAAGCCAAAACATTACCTGGGTAACCCCAGAAGGTGCTGGTGGGCCAAACTACCCTAATATGTAACTAAATTATGCGTTATATACACATATAGTCACTTTTTTTACATATAAATTATAAACATATCCTAAATTGCAGGGGCTTCGGCCCCTTTTTTACGTTATGCTAATAGTAGTTTTAATAATAAGAGTGTTATCTATGCCGTCGTCAAAAGTTGTTTTTCGTTTTTTAGCAGAGCCTACCGATGTTAATTTTGGTGGTAAAGTTCATGGTGGAGCAGTCATGAAATGGATTGACCAAGCAGGCTATGCATGTGCTGCGGGTTGGAGTGGTCACTACTGCGTAACGGTTTCGGTTGCGGGTGTAAAATTTAGACGCCCAATTCTAGTAGGTCAAATAGTCGAAGTAGAAGCTAAAATTGCCCATACGGGTAGAAGTAGCATGCAAATATTTATACAAGTGCGTTGTGGCGATCCAAAAACACAAAATATGGTTGAAACAAATCATTGTGTTATCAGCTTTATTGCAATGGATGAAACGGGTTACCCAATAGAAGTGCCTTCGTTTAAAGCTGTAACAGAAGAAGATATTAAATTAGAAAATTACGCTATAAAAATGAAAGAAATAGCAATTGAAACAGAAAACTTGCTTCATACAGTGTAATTACTAGTTTAAATAAAGTCAGGCTATGTAAAAAACTCATTATACTTTGTAAAACATACAACTTATTTTAGAGTACTCAATTACACAAAAGTTCACTTTGATTATAAAACACGCTAAACACCGTAAAAACCAATACAAAAGAATTAATTAAGGCGTGTTTTTAATTCATTTTAATATTGGCACGCTCGCTGCAAGTAGATAATTGAAGTTTGATTAATGAAATCAAGCATTTGATTATTTTTTGTAAAGGAGCTATTCAATGATTAAAACACTTTCTCTTTCAGCTATTGCACTAGCAACACTGGGTTTTAACTCTGCAGCACACGCTGACATTTCTGATTTCGATTCTCCACGTATTTATACTGGTATCGGTTACGGTCAATATTCTTTTGAATTTGAAGACAGTGATAACGACACTGACTTTGACGACGATGCACAAATGCTTAAGGGTTACGTTGGTGCACAATTTAACGAGTACTTAAGCTTAGAGCTTGCTTATCAAAACTTTGATGAAGTAAGTGATATAGACAGCAAAGCTGAAATTGATGGCGTATCGCTTGCCGCACGTTTGGGCTACCCTATAACAGAAAGCTTTTCTGTGTATGCAAAAGGCGGTTGGCTTGAATGGGATGCAGATTACACACAAGATTTACCAGTAGGTGGCGTATCAGCGTCTACAGATGGTGGTGATGCATTTTACGGCGCTGGTATTGAATACGCGCTTACAACAAATGTACAATTTCGTTTAGAGTATGAGCGTTATAAACTTGATGACGACATTGACCCAGATATGGATGTAGCGTCTGTATCAGTTCAATACATGTTTTAATTAGTCTTTAGCATGTATAAAAGGTAAGCCCAAGGGCTTACCTTTTTTGTTTTAGACTCTTTTTAAATATATTAATATAAACCAATCAGTCTAATAAACAACTTTAAACCGTTTGGTCTATAATGCCAAGTGCATTAAATAAGTGTTCTATTATAGCACTAAGAAAATAGCGCAATAACAAGGCAAAATTATAATATATAATTGTTATCACTAATTGCTCCCTGCATTGCTCTACCTCCTGCATCCATGCAGTCAACTATGAATAATTCCTAACAAAGTAAGTGCGCTATTTAATGCAGTAGAATAATCATATTTTTAATAAAATTGGTATACGCAATAAACTTGCTTACATTAATGCCATAAATGCTAAATGCGGGTAGAATAGCGCTCTATTTTATTTGTACTCGAGTACTATGAGCGATTATACCATTTCGGCTATTGGCCACATTCAATCTCCTTATAAACAAAAGTTTGCTATACCTAGGCAACCACGTTTAGTGCCACAAGCTAAAGCAAAGCTTATATTTGCCCCCGATTTTAATCGCGAAGAGTTTGTACGTGGTTTAGATGAATTTACTCATATTTGGTTATTATTTCGTTTTCATGAAACAGCCGATAAAGGTTATTCTGCCATGGTGCGCCCGCCTCGTTTGGGTGGCAATGAGCGAAAAGGTGTATTTGCGACTCGTGCTACATTCAGACCAAACGCAATTGGAATGAGCGCCGTAAAACTTGAAGGTATTGAATATAAAAATGGACAACTTAGCTTATTACTCGCTGGCATTGATTTACTTGATGGCACACCGATTATTGACATAAAACCGTATTTGCCGTATTCAGACTCTATGCCGGATGCAAGTGCTGGCTTTGCAGATACACGCCCTGAAACACAAATGACGGTTGAATTTAGCCCTCAGGCAATTGAGTTTGTTAATGCGCAAACACAATACCCAGATTTACATGATTTTATTGCCAATGTTTTAAAACAAGATCCTCGCCCTGCATATAAAAAACAAAAAGACGGCGAGCAGAGCTATGGTATGACTCTGTATAATTATAATATTCGCTGGCAAGTCAATGGCGAGCATAACGTAGTAACAAGCATAGAAAAAAACTAAATAACTCAGTTAGCGCTTTAGTGTAAAAGCATCCGCTGGTAAACTTAAGCTCTATTAAAAGATTATAATTACTCTATTTCGGAAAAAACATGCGTACAAGCCAATATATACTCGCAACACTTAAAGAAACGCCATCAGATGCTGAAATCGTATCGCATCAGTTAATGCTTAGAGCCGGTATGATCCGCCGCGTCGCTTCGGGTTTATACACTTGGTTACCCTCTGGTTTACGCGTGCTACGTAAAGTAGAAAACATTGTACGTGAAGAGATGGACAAAGCAGGTGCAATTGAAATGCTTATGCCTGTTATTCAACCTGCTGATTTGTGGGAAGAGTCTGGCCGTTGGAATGAATTTGGTCCAGAGCTTATGCGCTTTACAGACCGTCATAACCGTACATTTGCACTTGGCCCAACACACGAAGAAGTAATAACTGATTTCGTACGTAAAGAAATAAGCAGCTACAAGCAATTACCAGTTACTTTATACCAAGTACAAACTAAAGTACGCGACGAACGTCGTCCTCGTTTTGGTGTAATGCGTGCTCGTGAATTTACAATGAAAGATGCCTACTCTTTTCACTTAAGTGAAGAGTGTTTAGATGCGACTTATCAAGCAATGCACAAAGCATATTGTAATATTTTTGAGCGTTTAGGCCTTGATTACCGCCCTGTTATAGCCGATACAGGCTCTATTGGTGGTAGCGTATCGCACGAGTTTCATGTACTTGCTGAGTCGGGCGAAGATGCAATCGCGTTTAGTGATGGCAGTGATTACGCCGCTAATATTGAAAAAGCAGAAGCACTGGCACCAAGCGAGCCTCGCCCTGAAGCATCAAAAGAGCTTAAAGCGTTTCCAACTCCTGACGCTAAAACGATTAACGAGCTTAAAAAACACTACGGTGTTAAGCCACATCGCGGTGTTAAAACGTTAATTGTTTATGGTACGCCTGATGAAAACGAAGTACGCGGTTTAGTAGCCTTAGTACTGCGTGGCGATCACGAATTAAATGAACTAAAAGCTGAAAAGCACCCATTAGTAGACTCTCCGCTTGAAATGGCAACAGAGGCAGATATTGTTGCTGCTATTGGCGCAAAACCTGGCTCATTAGGCCCTGTCGGCTTATCTATGCCTATTATTGTTGATAGAGCCGCTAACATACTTGCTGATTTTGTTGCCGGTGCAAATAAAGACGACGAGCATTACAGCGGTATTAACTGGGATCGTGACGTAACTGATTACGAAGTTGCTGATATTCGTAATATTGTTGAAGGCGATATGAGCCCATGTGGCCAAGGCGTTTTACAAATTAAACGTGGTATTGAAGTAGGTCATATTTTCCAACTTGGCACTAAATACTCAGAAGCGATGAAAGC
Organism: Pseudoalteromonas sp. SA25; assembly: GCF_011378705.1. Classification (NCBI taxonomy): domain Bacteria; kingdom Pseudomonadati; phylum Pseudomonadota; class Gammaproteobacteria; order Alteromonadales; family Pseudoalteromonadaceae; genus Pseudoalteromonas; species Pseudoalteromonas sp. SA25. The sequence goes on from NZ_WTKV01000013.1 coordinate 141,014, forward strand.
GGGTGTATTAAACGAAGGTGGTAAAAACCAAACCATGACTATGGGTTGTTACGGTATTGGTGTTTCACGTATTGTTGCTGCTGCTATTGAGCAGAACAACGATCAATACGGGATCATTTGGCCAAAATCAATCGCGCCATTCGATTTAGCAATTGTTCCAATGAACATGCACAAATCACATCGTATTCCTGATATTGCAAATAACCTTTACCAAGGTTTAAAAGATGCTGGTCTTGATGTGTTATTTGATGACCGTAAAGAGCGCCCTGGTGTTATGTTTAACGATATGGAACTCATTGGTGTGCCATTTACGCTAGTAATTGGTGAGCGTAACCTTGACGAAAACAAAGTTGAGCTTAAAAACCGCCGTACAGGTGAAAAGCTAATGATTGATATCGATACAGCAATTGATGCAATTAAAGCAGCCGTTAAAGGTTAAGCTAAAAATACTTATAAGTAATTTTAAAACCGCTTTTTAAAAGCGGTTTTTTTATACCTAAATTTTATGCGTGTTATTTGGCTTTAGTATTACTGTCGTATAATTGTCATTTTTATTCCCTAAAGTATTTAACCTGATGTAATGGTCTCCTCCCTATACGGCATCTATGTGCCATGATTAAAGTGGTTACAATAATCAAAGGGAGAAGACCAAAATGAAGATTACAACAATTGGTTTAGACATAGCAAAAAGATTTTTCCATGTGGTGTGCTGCAATGAACAAGGGCGCTTAGTTAAAAAGAAAATGTTAAAGCGTGCGCAAGTGTTATCTTTTTTCCAACAACACACTACGTGTTTAGTTGCTTTAGAGGCCTGTGCAACTTCTCATTTTTGGGCTCGAGAAATCAGAAAATGTGGTCATCAGATTAAGCTTATTCCACCTCAGCATGTAAAAGCCTTCTTAGTTGGCAATAAAAATGATTATAACGATGCTTTAGCAATTAGCGTTGCTTCAAAACAACATCATATTAAGAGTGTCTGTATAAAATCAGTTGAGCAACAAGATAACCAAGCACAGCACAAAGCGAGAGAATTAGCGGTCAGACAAAGAACGGCACTATGCAATCAAATCCGAGGCTTAACTGCTGAATACGGAATTATTTTAAATCAGGGTGTAAACACAATACGCAAAAGTATCCCCCTAATTTTAGAAGATGAAAATACCGGATTATCAGGCGCATTTAAAGCGGTACTAAAGCAGTTAGAAACACAATTGAGTAACTTAGACAGCTGCATTGAAACTTACAGTACATTAATAGTTGAAACAGCAAAAAATAATGATATTTGCCAACGGATCCAAACAATACCTGGATTTGGTCCTATGGTATCAAGCGCCTATTTCAATGAAGTTGGAAATGGCAGTAACTATAAAAGAGGCCGCGATGTTTCAGCGTCTTTAGGTATCGTTCCGCGTCAACACAGTAGTGGCGGAAAAGATACTTTACTTGGGATAAGTAAGCGAGGAAATAGCTACTTAAGGTGCCTGTTGATCCAAGGAGCAAAAGCTGTTGTCTCAAGAGCAAAAACGAAGAATGATAAATTAAGTCAATGGATAAACCGACTGGTTCAAACTCGAGGGCATAATCGAGCATGTGTAGCTTATGCCAACAAGATGGCGAGAATGGCTTGGGCTATTAGCGCTTCAGGTGAGAGTTACTCACCCGTATAAATACTCTTCAAAGAATTGCGTAAGTGGCTAAAACGATGACATAACAGGTCAAACCTGCATATTGAAAACCTATAGAGTTCAGTGGTAGTAAATACCGATAACCTGATCAGGACAATATGCGCGGATTACATCAAGGTCAGAAGTAATAATCTTCACTAAAAGACCGTATATATGACAGCAAACCTGTCCCTGCTATCGTTGAATGACACCTTGCAATACTGGAGGAGACCATATATGAA